>JBAQER010000142.1:0-8086 GCA_049286845.1 Bradyrhizobium sp. | reverse complement strand
GGACGGGCGTATCGTCGTGTCGGTCTCGCCGCAGGAAGGTTTCCTGCACCAGTTCTCGGAGCTGGACACGCTCGGCGTCGATCGACCGGAAACCAAATGCAAGCTGCATTGAAGACGGAGAGATCGTGCATGTGGCGCCGTTGTCTGCTTCCCGGAATCGCCGTCTGGCTCGCGGCCGCCTCGCCCGCGGCAGCCTTCATCGCCTATGTCTCGAACGAAAAAAGCAACACGGTTTCGGTGATCGATACCGACAAGTGGGCGGTGATAAAGACCATCAAGGTCGGTCAGCGCCCACGCGGCATCGAATTCACCAGGGACGGCAAATTCGTGCTGGTGGCGGTCGGCGATGACGACACCATTCAAGTGATCGACGCTGCGACCCAACAGGTGGTGGACTCCCTGCCCTCCGGCCCCGATCCCGAACTGTTCGTGCAGGATACCGCCGGCAAGATCCTTTATGTCGCCAACGAGAACGACAACACCGTCACCATCATCGATCTTGAAAAGCGAGGGCGAGTCGGCGACGTCCAGGTCGGCGTCGAGCCGGAGGGTATGGCCATCAGCCCGGACGGCAAGACCCTGATCAACACGTCAGAGACCAGCAACATGGCGCATTTCATCGATACCGCGACGCGCCAGATCGTCGCGAACGTATTGGTCGATGCGCGACCGCGCTTCGCCGAATTCAAGCGTGACGGCTCCGAGTTATGGGTATCCTCCGAGATCGGAGGCACAGTGTCCGTGATCGACCCGGCAAAACACACGGTTACCGGCAAGATTACATTCAGCATTCCCGGCATGCGGCGCGAGGCGATCCAGCCGGTCGGCATCGGCATGACCAGAGACGGCAAGACCGCCTTCATAGCACTCGGGCCCGCCAACCGGATCGCTGTCGTCGATGGCGTCAGCCATCGGGTCACCAAATATCTTCTGGTCGGCCAGCGAGTCTGGCACATGGCGTTCACTCCCGACGAGAAGTATCTGCTGACTACCAACGGGGTGTCGAATGACGTGTCGGTCATCGATATCGTCGCGCAAAAGGTGATCAAGACAATCCAGGTCGGCGAACTGCCCTGGGGCATCACGATTGCGCAGCCATGACGGCGACCGACGCGCGCATCGCCGGCCAGGCGCCGCCGGACAACCACAACCGCGGCGATCCGGCCGAAATGCCCGCATTGTCGATCGAGGGCGTCAGCCATTGCTATGGCGCCCGACGAGCCCTCATCGACATCAACTTCACCGTCGCGCCGGCGAGGTTCACGGCATTGCTCGGACTGAACGGTGCCGGCAAGAGCACGCTTTTTTCCCTGGTCACACGGTTGTTCGGCGTGCAGGCCGGACGTATCAGCATCTTCGGTCATGACATCGGGCGCGATCCGGGCGAGGCGCTGCGGCGCATGGGCGTGGTGTTCCAGCCGCGCACGCTGGACCTCGATCTCTCGGTCATGCAGAATCTGCAGTATCACGCTGCCCTGCACGGCATCCACCGTCGAGAGGCACGTCTGCGGGCCAGCGAAGTGCTCGCACGCATTGGTCTTGCCGAACGCGCCGGCAGCAAGGTGCGCGATCTCTCGGGCGGTCAAATGCGACGACTGGAAATAGCACGCGCATTGCTGCACCGCCCTCGCCTGCTGCTTCTGGACGAGGCCACGGTCGGCCTCGACGTCAAGGCCCGTGGCGATATCCTCGACCATGTCCGGCGGCTGGTTGTCGAGCAGGGCATCGGCGTGTTGTGGGCCACTCATTTGTTCGACGAGATCAGTCCTGGCGATGACCTCGTGGTGCTGCACCATGGCCAGGTTCTCGCGCAGGGCCAGGTCGCGCGCATCATCTCCGATACCGGAGCAATGGACATCAATTCGGCATTCAGGCGCCTCACCGAAACTTCGGCCGAGGTCGGGAGCCCCTCGCCATGACCTCCGCCATCACCAGGGATCAGCCGGCCGGGTTTTCGCTGGCGCAATATGTCACTTGCCTGAACGGCATCGTGTGGCGCGAGAGCCTGCGCTTCCTGCACCAGCGCGAACGCTTCGTCTCGGCACTGGTGCGGCCGCTGGTGTGGCTGTTCATCTTCGCCGCCGGCTTTCGCCAGGTGCTCGGCATCTCCATCATCCCACCATACGAAACCTACATCCTCTACGAGATCTATATCGCGCCTGGATTGATGGCCATGATCCAGCTGTTCAACGGTATGCAGTCCTCGCTCTCGATGGTCTACGACCGCGAGATGGGCAATATGCGCACCCTGCTGGTGAGTCCGCTGCCGCGATGGTATCTTCTGTTTTGCAAGCTTCTCGCGGGAACCGCGGTCTCGCTGCTCCAGGTCTATGCCTTCCTGCTGATTGCATGGCTCTGGGACATCGAGCCGCCGCCGATCGGCTATCTCACGGTTTTGCCCGCGCTGATATTGTCAGGGTTGATGCTCGGGGCGCTCGGCATGCTGATTTCCTCGGGCATCAGGCAACTTGAGAATTTTGCGGGCGTGATGAATTTCGTTATATTCCCGATGTTTTTCGCTTCTTCGGCCCTTTATCCGCTGTGGCGGGTGCAGGAGGGAAGCCCGATGCTCTACTATGTGTGCATGGTCAATCCGTTTACCCATACAGTCGAGCTGATCCGCTTCGCGCTGTACGGACGGATGAACTGGATCTCGCTGGCGATCGTCGGCGGCTGCACGGCGGCCTTCATGATCGGCGCGGCGTTCGCCTACGATCCGTCGCGCGGCCTCAGCCGCCGCGGGCCGGCCGGAGGCGAGACATGAAGCGGCGGATCATGATCTGCGTGCTGCTCGCGGTCGCCGGCTCGCCCGAACTCTGCTTCGCCGCCGATCCGCGCTATCCCGACTGGCCATGCGCTCAGGCCAAGGTCCCGGACGTTTCGCTCGCCGCGGTGTGGGCCGGTCCGCCGCTGGACGATGTCGCGGGCAAATGGAAGGACGATGCCAGAGTGAGCGCATTGTTGCCGCGGCTGGCCGCGAGGCGCACGCCGCTCGACGAAGCTCAAACGACGATCACGGAATTTCTGGCGGGTTCGGCGGAAGAAAAGACCGAGAAGGGCAAGCTGCTGTTCTCCGGTCTGTTCGATACGCTCAATGCCCAGCGCTCGTCGGTCATGGGCGGACTCGAACGGGTGACCCGGAAACAGCGCGAAGCAGCGGACAGGATTCGTGCCAACACACTCGCGCTGCATGCCCTGCAGGATGCATCCCCGCCCGATCAATCCAAAGTCGAAGAACTCGGCAATCAACTGGTCTGGGAAACACGTATCTTCGAGGACCGCCAGCGTGTGATCAAATTCGTATGCGAGGTGCCCACGGCGATCGACCAACGGCTATTCGCGTTCGGCCGCATCATCCAGCAGGAGATGGAAAAGCGGACGCCGCCACTGACGCCATCAACCGACTAACGCTGTGACGGCATTTCCTCGCTCAGCCGCGGCTCCGGCTGCGATTCCGCCACCGGCAACTTGGCGCGCTGCCAACCGTCGGTCCCTTCGGGATACCAGGCCACATTCGGATACCCATAAGACAACGCCCGCTTGGCCGCGTTCCACGACATCCAGCAATCGGCTTGGCAGTAGATCACGAGCAGCGTCGCGTTATCGCCCCTGGAAGCATGGGCAAGTCCATGCCGCAGATAGTCTACGGTCGCCGCCGCGAGCGTCCCATAACCGGTATCCGGCAGCCATACACTGCCGGGGATATTGAGCCGCGGCTTGTCGCGCCAGATCGTGCCTGCGGGAAGACCTTGCGGCTTCGGCGGTCGCGGCAGCACATCGATAAAAACCCCCGCCCCGACGCGCCAGATGGCTTCGGCCTCTCCGGTCGTGAGAACATGTGCGCCGGCGAGCGTTGCCGGAACGGGCGCACGGTAATTGTCCGTGCGGTATCCCTCAGGCTCGGACGCGTTTTCCTGCCCGTAGGCCGGCGGGGCTAGAGCGAGCGTAGCGGCGATCAGGCCCGCAAGCTTCCACATCATGGCCGCTTCGTCGCCGTCTCCGCGCTAATCGGCCTGTCGTTCTCGTCCAGTAACGGCACGCCGAAGTCAAGCAAGATCTTGTTGATGGCCGGCTGGTTCTCCTGGATCAGGCGGTTGAGCAGCCGTTTCCAGTTCTGATCGGCCGATCGAACACCCATGCCAACGCGATAAGCCAACCTCGGACCCGAGGTTTCCTTGACCAGAGGCGTGACGTTGAGCGGTGGGCTGGCCTGCTTGGCATAATAGCCCGCCATCGGCCCCCACAAGATGCCGGCGTCGATCTCACCCGCCATCAAATCCTTGATCATTGCCACGGCCGAAGAATCGATACGTGTGTCGATCATGAGCGGATAAGGTTTGGCATTCACCATCAAGCCATTGACCGCCATATTGGTCGCTGGCGGCGTGCCGGCAACGATGCCGATATGTTTGCCCTTGAGACGTTCGTCTTCTAGGGTCGAAACTTCATCGAGCCCGCTACCGGGCTTTGCGACAAGCGCATAGGCCGTACGGTAGTACGGATTGGTACCCTGGGCCAGATCGTCGCCCTGCGGAAAACCCATGATCACGTCGCAGCGATGGGCGCCGAGCGTTACGCGCACGAAGCCGGTCGCCTGCGGAAAGAACATGTAGTCGAGCTTCTTTTGCAGCTTCTCGGCGAACAGTTCGGCAAGCTTGTTCTCGAATCCCTCGCCCTTCTCGTTGGAGAACGGCAGATTGCGCGGGTCGGCGCATACTCTCAATACCTTTGGATCGACCAGCTCAATCGAAAGATCCGTGCCTTCCGGCATTTGCGCCAGAGCCATGCCGCCATCGAGCAGCGCCATGCCGACACCGCAACACATCAGAAATACCCAGCGGCCCGGCGTGGCTAGATTCATTGGCGTGTTCCCATGCAAGAATTTTCCGCCCTGGTGGCAGCGTCGGGATTTGCGTTTTGTTTTGCTTGTGCGGCGGTCATGACGGCCAGCGTCGGCTCTTGCTACCAAATGCGTTTCCGAAGCTGTTGACCCGCAGTCTCTGCGCCCGCTCGGCTTCCAAGAGATATCGGCAATATCAGTGAACCGAAGTCCAATTGAAGCCGTAAACAACTAAATGCTATTCTCGCCAATCAGGGCGTGCAACAGAAATAATTTCTGCAACTCGCTGGCCTTGCGTGTTGCGACGCAAACGTGTTTCGGCACCAGCGCGAAGTAACTTCGCGGCGCGACGGAGGCGCATGGATGATTCATCGCCGTGTTATTCTTCTCGTCTTCGCAATGCTGATGACGTCCGCGCAGGCGCAGCAGAGCCCGCTGCCCGTCAGCGAGATCGCACCGGGAATTTTCGTGCACCGGGGTGTAAGCGCGCTTATGATCCGCGAGAATGAAGGGGGCATTGCCAATATCGGATTCATCATTGGCGACAATGCGGTCGCGGTGATTGATACGGGAGGCAGTGTTCGCGAGGGACGGCAGCTGCTCGCGGCCATTCGCGCCCGCACGGAAAAGCCGATCCAATACGTCATAAACACTCACGCTCACCCGGATCATGTCTTTGGAAATGCAGCATTCTCGAACGACGGAACGGACTTCGTCGGCCACAGGAACCTGCCGCGCGCACTGGCCGTTCGCGGACAGTTCTACATCGATGCATTTCGCCGGACCATGGGCGACGAATTGATTGGCGAGGTGCGCATCATACCGCCTACGCTTCTGGTGGATGGCACGCTCAAACTCGATCTCGGGCGCAGGAACCTCATCCTGCGGGCGTGGCCGGCAGCGCATAGCGACAGCGATCTCACCGTGCTCGACGAGCAAACCCGCACGTTATTCGCGGGCGATCTTGTGTTCCTCACCCACATCCCCGTGCTCGACGGCAGCATTCGTGGCTGGCTGACGGTCATCGACCAGCTCAGCGCCATCTCCGCGCAACGCCTCGTTCCGGGTCACGGACCCGTGAGCGGCTGGCCGGCGGCGCTTGCCGATGAACGTCGGTATCTGGAAAAGCTGGCGTCGGATGTTCGCGCTCTGATCACCGCCGGCAAGCCCATAACGACCGCCGCCGATACTGCGGCAGCCTCCGAGCGACCGCGATGGGAACTGTTCGACGACTACAATGCGCGCAATGCGACCGCGGCGTTTTCGGAAATTGAATGGGAATAGTCCCCTCGATGCGGTATATTGGGTTTCGTTGCTTCGGCCGTTGAGAGGAGCGCGACCATGTTGGGACGCCATTCCCGCCTGCTCTGCATTGCCGGTCTGCTGGCCACGATGCCGTTCGGCACAAGCCTCGCACCCGCCGCGACGCCAGATCCCCATGATCCGTGGCCCGGCCTCGTACAGGACATCTTCAACAATCGCGCCATGAACGACGGCGCTGGCGTTATCGCCATCGAGATGCCGTACCGTGCCGAGGACGCGGCAATTGTTCCCGTCACCCTGCGCGCTGTCCTTCCACCCGGCGACAACAGGCGCGTCCTGGCGATCACACTGGTGATCGACCAGAACCCGGCGCCGATGGCGGCGCGGTTCGAGCTGGGACAGGACTCATCGGTATCGGAAATCTCGACACGCGTGCGGGTCAACAATTACACCGACGTTCATGCGGTCGCCGAGCTGAGCGATGGCAAGCTCTACGTGGCGAAAACCTATGTGAAGGCATCCGGCGGCTGTTCGGCTCCGGCAGCCAAGAATGCCGACGAGGCCAAGGGCAAGCTCGGTCAGATGCGATTCAGACAATTCGCAAAGACCAGCGAGGGTCCGGCGAGCGGCGCGCGTGAGGCCCAGATCATGATCGGCCACCCGAACAATTCCGGTCTGCAGATGGATCAGGCCACGCAGCTCTATGTCCCGGCGTTTTTCGTCAATGAATTGCGGGTGTGGCAGGATGACAGTCTGGTGCTGGCAATGCAGGGTGGAATTTCGATTTCGGAAGATCCCAATATTCGATTTACCTATGTTCCGAATGGCGGGAAGCGCTTCCGCGTCGAGGCCAGGGACACCGAGGGCCACGTGTTCCAGAACGAGTGGAAGGCCGACGGTTCGGGGATTTGATGCGGCGCGACATCGTCCGGATGGGCAGCGGTGTGTGGGTGCGAGCGACGGTGCGCCTCAGAAGCATCTCACTTCCGCTTCGGCCTGGGCCCGTCGCAGGTCGTTGAGCGCGCTGTTGGCCTGCTCGGAGGTGCGAAACTGGCCGCCAAGGTTGCCACGTACCTGCGCCATGCTGAGCACGGTTTCGGCGGTAACATACCTATCATAGGGCAGCAGCGACGCGATGACATCGATCGAGCAGGAGCATTGCTCGATCGCCTGCCGCGTTTCCCCATTCGCCTTCAAACAGCCGAACACGTACTCCGATCGCGCCGCCGTGGGATAGTCGTTGAATTCGTCGGCACGCGCGACAATGGCCGTCGCGCCCAGCACTATCAGCGCCATCAACGCGCAGACGTTATACCTCGATCCGGCAAATGTCATCGTGATCATCCTGCTGGTGCGGTCGGAATGATGCTATCATATCCAAAGGAAATACGATGAGGAAAGGTTCTCATCGAGCCTATTTGGGGGGCGTGCTAGGATATCTCGTCGGAGTTGGCGATGAAATACACGATCGGAACCGCAGCGCTCGGCCTCGGTCTTCTCGCTGTGACGGCGACGGCGCAGGACATGATGCGCCACCTTGACCTCTCGTCGCCCGATATGGTCTCGGCCGAAATGACCCGCGGGGAGGTTGAGGCCGCGCTTGCTATGGCGACCGTTGCCGCGCCCGCCGATTTCACAGGAAAGAGATTATCCGGCCTGGACCTCTCCGGCCTCGATCTGTCGCGCGCGAATTTTCGCGCGGCGCGACTCAACAAGACGAAGCTTGCCGGCGCCAGGCTCGATCGCGCGGTCCTCGACCAGGCATGGCTGCTTGAGGCGGATCTGACGGGTGCAAGCCTGAAGGGCGCCAACCTGTTCGCCTCGCAGATGGTTCGCGCCCGTCTCGACGGGGCGGATCTCTCGGGAGCGCGCGTTGCTGCCGACCTTACCGGCGCGAGCCTTGTCGGCGCCTCGATCGCGGGCGCGCATTTGGGCGCCGACATGCGCAACCAGTCGATGGGCCTCATGCGCGCGGTGCTGAAG
>JBAQER010000141.1:0-10524 GCA_049286845.1 Bradyrhizobium sp. | reverse complement strand
TTGCCAAATCCGACGGTTTCCTCCGGCCACTGATCGAGCGGCTGAAGATCCAGACCGATGAGGATATTGCCGGCAGCGAGACCGATACTTCGAAGCTTCTGGAGAAGTTCCGCAGCCGTCTCGATATCTCGCGCCGTGGCCTGACCTACGTTATCGCCATGACGTTCGTCTCGAACAATCCGCAGAAGGCTGCTTCATATGCGAACGCGGTCGCCGAAGCGTTCGTCGCGTACCAAAGCGAAGCCCGGACCGCCGCGACCGACGACGCAGCCGGCTGGCTCAATAGCCGTCTGAAGACCCTCAGCGATCGACTCAGGACATCGGAGGATGCGGTTGCCGCATTCAGGCGCGACCACAAGATCGTTAACGCGGGACGTGATGGGACCACACAGCAGCTTCGCGTCACCGATCTGACCCAGCAGGTCTCGGCTGCACGCCTGCGCGCCGAGGAGGCAAAAACCCGCTATCAACAGGCGCAGCGCGACCTCAAGGCCAACGTCGAAGGCCCGGTGAAACAAGACCTCCTCAGCATCCTGCGGGCGCAGCGCTCGGCGCTCAACGATCAGATAGCTCAGAAGCGGGCCGTCCTCGGCGACCGCCACCCTGATCTCGTCATATCGTATAGCCAGCTCAGCGAACTCAATAAGCAGATCGAGACCGAGCGAAAGCGCAATATCGAAAGCGCGAAATCTGAATATGAATCGCTCCTCGAGCAGCAAAAATCGCTGGAGGGCCGATTGAAATCCACCGAATCGGAAATGCTCGTCGACGGCCAGGCCTTCGTGAAGTTGCAGGAACTTCAGCGTGACGCGGATGCCAACAGGAACATCTACGAGCAGTTCCTGTCACGGTACAAGACCACCAATGAGCAACGTCTTCTTCAAACCTCGCAAACCAAGATCGCCTCTCCGGCGACTCCGCCAACTCGTTCGACCCGTCCTCCGCTCGCCTTGCTTCTCGCTGCGCTCGCGCTGGCCTCGATTTTAACGTCGAGCGCCTCGGTTGCGGTGCTAGCTTCGAAGAAGCAGCTTTCCGAACCGGAAGTATTGGCTCGTCCCGCCGATACGACCCCTGTCCCACCGAAGGCGCAGCATGATATTCCGGTCTGGGCAAGAATCCCCCGGCTCGTGCCCACGGAAAACAGAAAAACTGTCTGGCAAAAGCCGATCGTGTCTATCGGGGAACTGGATGTAAGTCCCTATCTCGCGGCGCTGCTTGAGAAGGTTGGCGACGCTTCAAGCGATCGCGGGAAGGTTGCTGTCGTTACGTCCATTGAGATTGGCGCCGGCGTCAGCACGGTCTCGCGCTCGCTCAATCTGGCCGCACTTAACAGCGGAAAGATAAGCGTCCTCATTCAGGTACGACCCGACATCGCCACCTCAGGCCAGGCGGACAGCTCCGACCAGAAGATCACCAAGGCCGGAAATCATGCCTCAAGAGCGCCTCTGCGCTCGGTTAGTCTGCTGCTGGGCGGCGACCTGAATGCCGACCCGAAGCCTGGCGATGATATCCGATCGGACTTCGACCTGATCGTCATCGACGCCCCGCCGTTGCGCCAGCAGTCCGAAGTTGCCTCGCTTGCAGCCCTGGCTGACGTCGTCATTCTGGTGGCGCGGGATGGCGCCGCCGACCGAACCGCGATCGAGAACGCCAGCGCGCTGCTGTCGAAATCAGGCTCGGCCGCGCTCGGCCTCGTGATCAATCAGGTCCGCCCAGCCAGGGTTATTGAGGCGCAAAGCGCAATTTCAGGGCTGGCAAGTTGAACGCCTTGAACGGGCGCCTGCGCCGACGTCCATAAGCCAGTTTAAGATATCCCGGCGATGAACACCCGGGCCAATCGCGAGCACGGAGAAGATGAAGCGGCTGACCATCGCATTTCTCTGTTCGGCAACCATTCTACTGTCAGATCCGGCAAATGCTTGCCCTATGCTAAGACACGCCGTGCCTGCAGACCGTATCAAGGCACTTGCCCGGGGCTTCAACGCTGACGGCTGGGTCAATGGCAAGCAGTCCCCGCCACCGCTGGGATTGCTTCTGCAACTTCGCAAGGAGGGTATGACGCATGTTCGCCTGCCCGTGCCGGCAGAGCACATCATGCTGCGGTTCGCTTCGGAAGCCGACCGAAGCGCGAGACTGGATGCCGTTGATGCCGCGGTCACAACACTCATCTCGCTTGGCTATTCCGTATCAATTGATTTGCATGCGAAAGAACTGTTTATTCGGCTGCATCGTCAGGAGCCGGTCGCCGCGATGCAGGCCATGAAGAGCGCATGGCGCAACCTGGCTCAAGTCATACGACGTCATCCGACCGATCAGGTCTTCGCGGAGTTGTTGAACGAGCCCGATCTTGATGCCGAGAGATGGCAAAGCGAGGCCGAGGAGCTTGCCTTGTTCGTGCGACAATTGTTGCCGCGCACGACCCTGATCGTCGGACCCGTGAACTGGCAGCGTCCGGATTCATTGCCCGGCTTTCGCCCGCTGAGCGACCCCAATGTCGTCTACGCCATTCACTTTTACGATCCGATGGTTTTCACCCATCAGGCACATTGGGATCCGAACGATCCGCTACACAGCATCCGGGGATTGCCATATCCCATTCGCGCTGAAGATCTCGACGTTCAGAAACTCAGGCGACAACTCGCCGATGACAACAACGCAAAGGCTCTGGCAATGCTGGACCGCGCAATTCCTGATGAACGCGTCGACAAGTGGCTGGAACCTGCCGTGGTGTGGCAGCGGCAATTCTCCCGTCCGATCATCATCAATGAATTCGGGGTCCTCAAAGCTGGCGCTCCCCGGGAGAGCCGGCTTCGCTGGCTTTCATCCGTCGTGTCGTATGCCCAACAGCACTGCTGGGGTTGGGCCCATTGGGAGCTTTCGCAGGGCTTTGGTTTGCTGGACGCCAAGTCCGGCCAGATCGACACCGACGCCCTGAAGGCCTTGGTCGGCAAACGCTCCGGTCCTGCTGGACCGGAAGCCGGTCAGGGTCCCACGGGCGAACGGCAGGATCGCTAGACGTTCGGATCTGCGGCGGCGGCCGGGCGAGCTTTGGCTTTCCAGCGCGAATGCCTGAAAAGCACAAGGATGGAGGGATCGACGCCGGTCCAACGGCGACAAATGAGATTAAGCGCGATGGTCGCCGCTCCCAGCGTAAGGGTAGCCGACACAGCCGCTCCGAGCACGCCAAGCCAGGGAATAAAGATGAAGAATCCCAGAAGCCGGAAGAACACGTTCGCAGCGACCACCGGCACATAACTGCTCTCGCGGCCGGTCAGTTGAATTATTGCTGCAGCCGGACCGCCGGCAGCCTGAAACGCCGTGCCGACCGCCAAGACAATCAGCGTCCATTTTTGTGCGACAAACGCCGGACCGAACAGCCCGAGGAGGTAGGGCGCGCCAACCCAGATAATCAAGAGGCCGCTCAACACACACAGCGCGGTCACTTCAGCCATCAGGACGAGCGTATGCTCGAACTCCTCATGATTCTTGCTGAAGTACAGCAAAGGGAGGCGACGCGCCGCAAAGGTATAAAGCGCCGCAGAAAGCATAGCGAAGATGTTCGCGAGGCGCGAGGCGGCAAAATAGATCCCCGCGGTTATCGGATCCAGCATCCAATAGATCAGGATCACGTCGAAGTACTGGTTCGCGGCCTCGAGGATCGAGGAAAGCCAGAAGCGAAGCCCACTCGCCGTCCAGCGCCTGGTCTCGTATCGAGCCGCCGTCGCATGCACGGCCGGCAACGCCCTCGCAATCGAGAGGGCCTGAACGATCAGTCCCGGCAGCATGGCGGCGGCCATCAGCATGAACATTTCGGTGGGACTTATTTGGCCGTGACTGAGCAACAAAACCAGCAGGAAAGTTACAGCTATGACCCGCCAGAAGAATTCCCGATTTCCCTCGCCCATTAGAATGCTCACCAGCGAGCGAGCGATTTGACTTCCGAGCATGAGTCCGGAGTTGACGCCCATGAACGCGACGACGGACAGCAGCAACAGCGCGGATTCGCCTCTCACGCTGCCGGCCGCCGAGATCGCCCCAGCAGCCGCGATAGTTGCTGCTACAGCAATCGCCACGCTGAAAAGCAGCACTCCTTTGGTCAGGTCTCTCGCTCCTGACGCGTGATACTCGTTAAGAAAACGCACCAGCACGAGTTCTTGTCCCAGGAGACCAACCACGGAAGCGATCTGCGCGACGCAAAGCCATGTTGCGAAAAGGCCGAATGCATCCGGAGACATCGTGCGCGCTGCCAGCGAGAACATCGCGAACGCAAGGCCGCCGCTGCCAACCTTGAGAAGGATGGTTCCGGCGACCCCGCGGGTCACGTCGCGTCGCACGAGCTGGAGAATGAATTCGATCATGAGAGATGCAGGTAGCGCGCCTTTCAGCGTTCCGGGATACAAACGTCGAGCTGCCCGGATGCGGGGAAAACGGACTTCTTTAGCAGAAGCGCAGCTATTTGAGCTCAAACAGGTTTTTATATGCTTGACGAAGCGGTCGCAGGCAAATGCTAACTTGGTTGGATGGCATTCAAAGCACGTCCCGCTTTGGAACCGTATATGTCCCAATCGTCTCCAAACGGGTCAACCGGAACCCCTTGTGGTAGAGCGGCCAGCCGAGACGACTCAAAAGCCGTACCGCGTCGGTCGTCAGGCCTCGATGCGAAATTGGCTCCCAGGGATGGATTCGAACCACCGACCTGACGGTAAACAACCGTCTACTCTACCGCTGAGCTACCGGGGAACAGTCCTGGATCCAGTATCGGAGCTTACTCGTTAAATAAGTGTGAGGATAAGTTCGAGTTAACCTCGATGCCAATTTGAAAGCCGTTCGCCTTCGCCCGGCCCCCGTACAGGCATCGGAATTGCACCTTGCCTGCTACCGACCAGATACCGGACAGGCATCATGACGACAAATGCGAACCTAACCGAGAGCACCAGCGGCGAGGCCAGGACCGTGGTGGCGGACGTGGCCATCGTGGGTGGCGGACTGGCAGGCTCCCTCGCCGCCGCCGTGCTCACGCGCGCCGGATACCGAATTGCGCTTATCGACAAACGCGCCGTTTACCCTGAAGAATTCCGCGTCGAAAAGCTTGCCGGACAGCAGCTCGATATCCTGCAACGACTCGGCCTGCTCGACGCATTCGCAAAGGAGGCCTGTTCGTTCGATACCGTGCTCAATATCAGGCGAGGCAAGGTAGTCGACGTCAGCAGGGGCCTCAGTTGCGGCCTTCACTATGCGCCGATGGTTGCCATCGCCCGGCGTCTGATTGCAGATCCAGCCAGCCTGATTGTAGACCAGGTTCTGAACGTAACCCCAAGCGACGGCCTTCAACGGCTCACGCTGGCATCGGGAAACCAGGTGGTAGCGCGACTGGTCATACTCGCCACGGGGATGGTCGGGGCCATTCCGTATAGTCTCGGCATCAAGCGGCGCGTTCTGGTCGAGCGCCATTCGCTGGCGTTCGGCTTCACGATCGCGCCCGCGACCGATACCGAGTTCGCATTTTCAGCCTTGACCAGTTATGGCGAACGGAGCGCCGACGGAATCGACTATCTCAGCATCTTTCCCGTTCCCGGCGGAATGCGGGCGAATCTCTTCATGTTCCGCGATCCAAACGATCCGATCATGCGGGAGATTAGGCGCGAGCCGAAGGCAACGCTGTCGCGCCTGATGCCCGGACTTCGGGCATATCTTGGTGACTTCAAAGTGACCGATCGCGTGCAGAACTGGGTGATGGACCTCGCGAACGTGGAAGGCCATCTGCAGCCCGGGGTCGCGCTGATCGGTGATGCGTTTCAGATGTCGTGCCCGGCGGCCGGCACAGGCGTGAGCCGCCTGCTTGTCGACGTTGAACGTCTCTGTACCGTATACCTGCCGGAGTGGCTGAAAACCGACGGAATGGGTACCGAAAAGATTTCGATGTTCTATTCCGATCGCGAGAAGATCGCGTCCGACGAACGTGCATTCAGGATGGCCCACTTCCGGCAGGCGCTGACATCTGACGCCGGCATGCGATGGGATTTGCGCCGCCGCCTGCACTTCCTTCGACGGAATCTCAGGCATCGCGTTGATTCGATCCGGCCCGGCTGGACGACCCGGATCATGGAGATGCTCCGCTCTCCGCGCCTGAGCTCCTCGCGTCCCGGCTTGCAGGGCTGATCGATTCGAAGGTGGCCGGGAGGCGCTAGCGGGCTTCAGCCGCTGTCGGGC
The DNA here is from genome assembly GCA_049286845.1 of Bradyrhizobium sp. GTDB lineage: Bacteria > Pseudomonadota > Alphaproteobacteria > Rhizobiales > Xanthobacteraceae > Bradyrhizobium. The sequence continues at coordinate 4,314 of JBAQER010000141.1, read as the reverse complement.
TCACATGCGCACCGGCCGCAGCCGGAAATCGGTCATCTTTTTTGCAACTGACTTCATCCATGGCACCTGCACGAGCGCATAGGCGGCGAAGGCGCCCGCTGCGCTGCCCGTCTGCGTTACCATCCACATCGGCGACGGCTGCGCGCCGAACAGTTTCTTGTACGGCTCGTCGCCGATGGTGAAATCGAGGACGCGATCACCTCGGTCAATGCAATCCTTCGCTACCTGCTCGAACATCAGCGCGCCGAGAGATTGGCTCTTGTAACCCTCGATATCGAACGCGCCCATGATAATGAGAAAGCTGTCGTTGTGACACAATCCGAGCACCGCCGCGATCACACGGCCATCCATTCTAAGCGCATACAGCCGGGAGAATGATCCGATCCCGCGGAGCGCAACATCAGAATAGAAATCGAAATATTCGGGACGCTGCAGCAGGTCACCATCGCCCCGGGCGTGAAACCGCGGGCCGCGATACTGCTTCATCGTCTCCAACGTGGAGACGATGGACGAACTGTCTTCACAGGAAAACTCGAATTCGCCCTTCTTCTGCAATTGACGCAATTTCTTGGCCAGTTCTTTTTGATAGGAACGATCCAGTGCGCTCGACCGCCACTGCTCAAACGGCGCATTCAAGCCGACCGAGTACGCGCTCGTCTCCATGACGGTGCGGGGGTGAGCTCCCAGGAGCTTCTCCAGGGAGATCATTCCATCCGGCAATTTGGGGATCCTCAACAAATCGAAAGGCCGCAGAAGGCGCTGGATCTCGCGGCAGGCCATCTCATCCAGCAGCAATTCGGAGAACGCATTCTCGCTGCAGACAGGAGCAATGTAGTCCGATACGCGGAGGTCGGCGAACTCTACGGTCCGAATCGGCCCGCGCCTGACCCGCAGCAACGGCAATATCATCGCCAACTGGCCGTTTCCTCGGGCCCGGGCGGCGATCACCAGCGGCTTCGCGCCGCATGCCGGAGCAAGTTTCGAGTAAATGCTTTCCAGCCAAAGTGGATGCTGAAACGCCGTCGCGGAGGAGCCAGCAAACAGCCTCGCGTACTCATTCGACGAAAAATCGAACTCGTTCTCAATGCTTACGTCAAACCAGTGTTTAGCTTGATGCATACGTCGCGACCAACGAAAAGGGAGCGTGATCCCGGTGGGCACCGGACCGGCGACGTATATCAGATCAGGAACTATTCAGGTGTTAACGCACCGCCCGGGAATCTGATGCCTTGGTCGGCCGTAATGCCGCCCCGTTCGGCCGGCGCCAGGAAGAGACCGGCTCCTGCATCCGGCGATCCGGATTGCAAGAACCGTTCGGCAGCTTCTCGGCAATTGGCTCTTGTCGCTTCAAGCACCGCGGAAGCGCGGCGTCATATTTCCTGTTTATTAACCAATCCTTACACATTCCGCGGTACCAGCAAACAAAGGACCGAACGACGAAAGGTGCAATGGATGCCTGCGCAAGATTTCAGGCACCGTGCGATCAAATGCGCTTAGCCGTCGCCCTGCCGTCAGCCGCAGCGGCTGATGTGATCCCGGCGGTTTGCCTTGCTGCGGTATCGATCGCATTTGCTCCGGTTTTACATGTCTTCAGCCCATTCCTGGCTATCAGCGTCGAGACCCTAATCGGCCTGGCAATCGTTCTTGCGGCGCCGGCCTATGCGCCCTCGATCGCAATCTTTATTCTGCTTTTTCAAAATCTCTTCGTTTCGTTATTTTCTTCCTATCTATCGAGCCCTTCTGAACTCGAATTCGTCAAAGGCTACAATTTTCTCTTATGCGCAGTGATGTGGCTGGGGACGCTTGCGCTCTACTTGCTGCGCCAGAGAGATCACTCCGCAGAAGTCAACCGCATCATGTGGTGGGGTATCGCCGCCCTCGCCACGGTGATGCTGTATTTCGCGGTCGGCTTCCTCCAAAATCCTCTTGCAGCTTCCATATACCTGCGAAACATCGTGCTGCCCCTGTTCCTGTTTCAGCTCGCGCTTCTCACCACGGCGACATTTGAAGTTCGCGTCACACCATTCTTGGTTGCCGTCGGCATCGCCTTGCTCTTTTGCGGATATCTGGAGCTTCTATTTCGGGATTTCTGGCTGGACGTCACCAATGGATACGCGTTCTGGCATTTCGATGAACTCAAAGCCACGCATTCAGGCGTTTGGGAAGCCGAAATGCGAGCCACAGGAAATGTACCTGTCGATTTGAAAGATCGATTCCGCTTCAGTTTCCTGAATACCCCGTTACTCGAAGATCTGGGACTCTCCAACATTCTGAGGATCTTCGGGCCGAACATGAGTCCGATCAGTTTCGGTTACGGCGTCGGCTTCTTCAGTCTTTTTCTGTTTTCGGTGGGACGTCCGTTGCTGGCCGTGTCAGCGCTGCCCCTGCTCGTCCTCTGCAGCGTAAAGGGAGCGCTCATCATGACCATTTTTGTTTGGGCAGCTTGGGTCTCGACAAGACTGCTCGGTCCCGTAGTCACCCTGCTCCTCGGACTAGCTACTCTCGTCATTTACGTGGTCGTTGCAATCCACGTGGGGCTGCAGATTGGCGATTATCACGTCATCGGCTTCATGGGAGGGTGGAACGGTTTTCTTCAGAACCCGTTCGGTCGCGGTTTGGGAGTTGGCGGGAATCTGTCAGAAGGATTCTTCTCGATCGACTGGAGTGCCGCGCAGCAAGCCGGGACTGTCGATGGCGCCGTCGAAAGCGCGACCGGCGTGCTTCTCTATCAGATGGGCATGGCCGCGCTGGTGCCACTCGGCTTTTATTTTGGAATGGCGTTGAAGGCTTGGCGTCTGTACGCTTCGTCCGGAAACCTGACGCAGGGTCTTTCATCCTTTGGCGTAATCGTCTTGCTTTTCAACGGCTTCTTCCAGGAGGAAGCTCTCTTTGCCCCGCCCGCGCTAGGGATGATGTTGTGTCTGACCGGACTGGTGATCGGCAATCAAATCCGGTCGCAGACACTCTCCGCCTAGGCGAGAAGAACCGTAGCTGTCCGGCGCGACCCGTTTTCCTCACCTGGTACTCGATTGGTAGTGAACTCGCCCGGCCGGTTAACCATCGCGGCCGACGAACCACGTCGTGCTGGACCGGATATTGCTAGGTGAAGCTCACAAGTTTGGATTCGCGATGGCGGCGCAGAAACATGATTAAGACAGCGCAATTCTGGTCGATTTTTTCGACCTGCACGGCAAGTACTTCGACCCTGGTTGCTTCTGACACACAAGCACTGTCCGGAATGTCCAGATTTGCGACAATCATCACGGCCCTCGGCGGCGCGGAGCGCAAGCTGACCGGCGTCGTCCTCAACGAAATTCACCCCGCGGCCGTCAGCCGTCAGCGAGACAAGCAATATGCCTGAGCGTCGTGCAAATCCCATCGGCCGGGCCGCCACGGCCGGTGTGCCCCGAATCTCGCTGGGCGGGCTGCGGCTCGCCGTGCTTGACATCGAGCAGACCGCGAATTTCATGATCGAGATGGTGTTCCCGGAACGCCGGGTCGGCCGTCCCCTGTACCTGACGTCCGCCAATGGCGAGGTACTGGCGCGCTGTTCGACCGAGCCGATGACCGACCGGCTGTTTCGCGCCGCCGACCTGATCAACGCCGACGGCCAGCCGCTGGTCACGGTGTCGCGGTTGCGATCGCCGATGCCGCTGCCCGAGCGCGTCGCGACCACCGACCTGTTTCAGGTAGTCGCTCGCAAGGCGCAGGAAGCACGGCTGACATTCTACATGTTCGGCGCGGACGAGGCGGAGAACGCCGCCGCCGTCGCCAATGTCCAGAAAGCGTATCCCGATCTCAGGATCGTCGGGCGCTCCCACGGCTATTTGCGAGGCGATGCGCTGCGGGCCAAGGTCGACGAGATCAATGCGCTGGCGCCGGACTATCTGTGGGTGGCGCTCGGCGTTCCCTACGAGCAGGCCTTCGTCGAGGAATTCACGCCGCGGCTGTTCAATGTCGGCGTCATCAAGACCTCCGGCGGATTGTTCAACTTCCTGTCCGGCAGCCGCCCCCGCGCGCCGCAATGGATGCAGAGGCTGGGACTCGAATGGGCCTGGCGAATCTGGCTGGAGCCGCGCCGGCTGTTCTGGCGCTACCTCACCACCAATCCGCGCGCGCTCTATCTGCTGTTCTACAAGAGCCGGACGCCGGGGGGCTAGCATGAGCGATCGTCCGGCGATTCTGGTTACCGGCGGCGCGGGCTATATCGGCTCGCATTGCTGCAGGGCGCTGGCGGCGGCCGGCTATCATCCGGTCGTATTCGACAATTTCTCAACCGGCCACCGCAGCTTCGTCGCCGGCTCGCTCGTGACG
>JBAQER010000140.1:0-1647 GCA_049286845.1 Bradyrhizobium sp. | reverse complement strand
GACGTGTTCGAACCTGGTTTGTCTGCCTCGCGCTCGCGGCCTGTGCGCTGCCCGCGCGCGCGCAGGAGCGCCTCAACGTCGTCGCTTCCTTCTCGATCCTCGGCGATTTCGCGCGCAACGTGGGGAGCGATCGCGTCAATGTCACGACGCTGGTCGGCCCCAACAGCGATGTCCATGTCTATTCTCCGACGCCGGCGGATGCGAAGAAGATCGCCGATGCCAAAGTGGTCATCGTCAACGGCCTCGGGCTGGAGGGCTGGCTGCCGCGGCTGGTGCAATCCGCGGGCGGCAAGGCAAGGATCATCGCCGCGACCGACGGCATCGCGCCACGCAAGCTCGGCTCCGATGCCGATCCGCATGCCTGGCAATCAGTCGCCAACGCGAAAACCTATGTCGCCAATATCAGCGCCGCGCTTTCCGCCGCCGACCCCGCGGGCGCCGAGGGCTATCGCGCCAATGCGACCGCCTATCTGGCGAAACTCGATGCGCTCGACCGCGAGGTGCGGGAAGCGGTGGCGCAAATCCCGGCGGCGCGCCGCAAGGTGATCTCGACCCACGACGCCTTCGGCTATCTCGCCTCAAGCTACGGCATCGCCTTCATCGCGCCGCTCGGCGTTTCCACCGAATCCGAGGCCAGCGCCCGCGATATCGCCCGCATCATCACCCAGATCAGGACCCAGAAAATCCCGGCCGTGTTTCTGGAAAATATCAGCGACGCCAGGCTGATCGGACGGATATCGGCCGAGACCGGCGCCAAAGTCGGCGGAACGCTCTATTCCGACAGTTTGACGGGTGAAAAGGGCGATGCCCCCACTTACATTGAGATGGTCAGGCACAATATAAAGGCCCTGACCAGCGCGCTCGCCAATTAGGGCAGGGGCCTCCCTGCTGCCGGCGCAGCCAGCGCGAAATACCGCCTTTCCGGAGTGACTATGGCTGAACCTTCTTCCCCAAAAATTCCCGTGACCGTGCTGACAGGCTATCTCGGCGCCGGCAAGACCACCCTTCTCAACCGCATTCTGTCGGAAAACCACGGCAAGAAATACGCCGTCATCGTCAACGAATTCGGCGAGATCGGCATCGACAACGACCTGATCATCGGCGCCGACGAAGAAGTGTTCGAGATGAACAATGGCTGCGTCTGCTGCACCGTGCGTGGCGACCTCGTGCGCATCCTCGACGGGCTGATGAAGCGCAAGGGCAAGTTCGACGCCATCATCGTCGAGACCACCGGCCTCGCCGATCCGGCGCCGGTGGCGCAGACCTTCTTCGTCGACGAGGACGTGCAGAACAACGCCAGGCTCGACGCTGTCGTGACGGTCGCCGACGCCAAATGGCTGGCCGAGCGGCTGAAGGACGCGCCGGAAGCCAAGAACCAGATCGCGTTTGCCGACGTCATCGTGCTCAACAAGACCGACCTTGTCAGCAAGGCGGAACTCGCCGAGGTCGAGGCCCGGATCCGCGCCATCAACCCCTATGCCAAGCTGCACCGCACCGAGCGCTGCCAGGTGGCGCTGTCGGACGTGCTGGAGCGCGGCGCGTTCGATCTCGACCGCATCCTCGAACTGGAGCCGGAATTTCTGGACGCCGGCGATGGTCATGCCCACGACCACGATCATCATCACGGACATGACCACGATCACGGCC
>JBAQER010000139.1:0-2821 GCA_049286845.1 Bradyrhizobium sp. | reverse complement strand
CCTTTTCCGTCGATGTTCATCCACGAAGCGATGCCCCCGGGCATGGCGGGCCGGAGACGATCGTCGTTCCGGACGCCCATCTGCTGTTTTCCGGCGACTACAAGCGGTCTGGCCTGGATCTGGTGCTGTCGAAGGACGGCCAGGAATTCGTGGCGCGAGACTACTTCCGCGGCGAGAACCGGGCCACGCTGGCCTCCCCTGACGGCGCAAACCTGTCCGGCAAGACCGTCGGGGCGCTCGCCGGTCAGGTCGACTATGCGCAGGCCGGCGGCAACATCGTGCCGGAAAAAGTCATCGGCCAGGTCACCAAGCTCACCGGCAGCGCGACCGCGGTTCGCAACGGCGTTTCGATCACCCTGAACGTGGGCGACAGGGTCCACAAGGGCGACGTCGTCCAGTCCGGATCCGATTCTTCGCTTGGCATCACCTTCGTCGACGGCACCGTGTTCGGTCTCTCGTCGAATGCGAGGATGGTGCTGAACGAGATGATCTATAATCCGACCGGGTCCAACAACGCCTCGTTGCTCACGCTGGTGCAGGGAACCATCTCATTCGTCGCCGGTGCCACCGCGAAAAACGGCGACATGAAAGTCGAGACGCCGACTGCCACCATGGGCATTCGCGGCACGGCGGTTCTGGTGGAGATCGATTTCGACATCCCGCAGTCGGGCCTGGCGCCGCCGGTATCATTCCGGGTTCTGGTCGAGCCGAATGGCGTGACCGGCGAATATGTCCTGCTCGACAAGCTGACCCTGCAGCCGATCGCGACGGTGAACCAGGCCGGAACGCAAACCATCGTCAACGGCCAGGGTGTCGTCACCTTTATCGCATCGGCCCAGATACCCGGCGAAGCGCAGAGGCTGATCAACGAGATATTCGCCCTGAAGTTCACGGACGCCAATCCTAAGAACATCGGCATTCCGCCGCTCGACTCGATCACGCCGGAGACGTTCGTGGTCAAGCTGACGGACGGCACGCCGATCAGCCTGACCATGATCCTGGTCAACGTGGCCGGGTTGAACCCGGTGGCACCGCCGCCGCCGAGCGGCGGGAATAATCGCTTCCACCTCAACATTCCGCCGGAGTTCGTCGCTTTCGGCAACAGCTTCACCGAGCGGTCCGGCACCACCGGCAATACCACGCTGGATACCGTGTCCGGCATCATCCGTTTTGCCGACATCAACCCCGAAGACCTTCCGACGGTGACGGCCAGTTTCGATTCCTTCGTCTACCGGAATGCCCAGCAGGCCATTGTCACTTCGTCGCTGACGGCGGAGCAACTGGCCGCGATCGCCGCGGTAGATGTCCCGCTCTCGGTGATCCCGGACGGCAACAACACCAATATCGGCTTCGCGACCTGGACCTACAGCGTCCCGGATCACGCGCTCGACTTCCTCGCCGCCGGCGAGCAGCTGACACTGACCTATATGGCGCGGGTCGACACCAATTACAGCGAATATAATACAGTCGTCCTGAAGCCGTTCACGATCACGATCACCGGCACCAACGACCTGCCGACGGTCTCGGCCACCGGCTCGGCCATTATCGAATTGCTCGGAACCAACAATCCGGTAACAGATCATGCCGGGGGCGTGATTACGTTTGCCGACGTCGACCTGACGGACCGGCCGACCGTGACCGCACCGTTCGCCGGCTACGTCTACACGGCGGCCAACGGCTCGTCCCTGACGCTGACGCCGGCGCAGGAGGCCGCGATCGAGGTGGCGCTGACCCTGATGCCGGCGACGACCAACACTCACGATGGCTCGGTGGCATGGTCCTATGACGTTCTCGACAGCAACTTCGACTTTATCGCAGCCGGAGAAACGCTGACCCTGACCTACATGGCTATCGTCGACGACCATCATGGCGGCGTCGTCACTATACCGCTGACGCTGACGATCGCCGTCGCCGGCACCAACGACATCCCGACGATCACGGCGACCAGCGACGGCTTTGTCGAACTCCTCGGCACCAACAATGCCACGTCCGATCATGCCGGCGGCATCATCGTCTTTGCGGATGTGGACCTGACGGATCGTCCGACGATATCTGCGCCATTCTCGGGCTATAGCTATACGGCCGCCAGCGGCATGACGGCTCTGACCCTGACGCCGTTGCAGCAAAGCGCCCTCGCGACAGCACTGACGCTGACGCCCTCCCCGGCCAACACCAACAACGGATCGGTCACCTGGTCGTATGACCTGACCGACAGTCAGTTCGACTTCCTCGCCCTCGACGAAACGCTGGTGTTGACTTACACCGCCACCGTCAACGACGGCCATGGCGGCATCGTCTCCACGCCGATCACGGTGACCATCACCGGGACCAACGACGTACCGGTTGTTGCTGTCTCGGACGTGACCGGCGCGGTGATCGAGGCGGTCACGCCGGCCGGCGATCTGACCGACAGCGGGACGATTGCGTTCACCGATGTCGACCTCACCGATACTCACAGCATCAACCCGACCGTCGTGGCCTCGCCCGGGGCGCTGGGCCTGCTGACCGCAAGCGTGACCACGGACACTAGCGGCTCCGGCCTCGGCGGCGTGGTGAGCTGGAATTACAGCGTCGCGGCCTCGGCGGTGGAATACCTCGCGGAGAACGAAACCAGGATCGAACAGTTCACCATCACGCTGGACGACGGCAACGGCGGCACGATCGATCGCACCATCGATGTCACCATCACCGGCACCAATGACGACCCGGTTGTTGCGGCTTCGGACGTGACCGGCACGGTGATCGAGGCCGTCACCCCGGCCGGCGATCTGACCGACAGCGGGACGATTGCGTTCACCGATGTCGACCTCACCGATACCCA
>JBAQER010000138.1:0-4356 GCA_049286845.1 Bradyrhizobium sp. | reverse complement strand
GCCCTGGGCTCACACGGGACTGCTGAACGTCACCGTATCCGACGGCGTCGTCGATCTCTGGGGTGTTGCGGAATCGAAGGCCGAGCGCAAGGCCATCAAGGTCGCGGCGGGAGCCGCTGCCGGCGTCCGGGCCGTGAATGACAATCTGGTGACGTACTCAGGCGGCACATGGGCCTGAACCAGGGGCCGCCGCCGGCAACCCGTTGCCTCCGGCGGCGCACTTCTATGCCTTATGGGTCTTGACCCTTCCCTCCATCCGCTGGGTATTGTCCTGCAGTTGCCGGCGCGCCCGCTTGAAAGCGTCATTGATCGCGAACGGCAAATCTGAGTGTCGCTCGTCGGACTTCGGTGTCCGCCCTACATTGACCTCGCGGCCATCCGGCAGCGCCAGGCGAATGTTGACGTCATACAGACCGCCGGTCTGATGCCGATTGCCAGGGCCTTTGACGACGATTCGGCACGCCGTGATCCGGCCATAGCGCTGCTCGAACGTCCTCACCTGATCCGCTATCAACTGCTCGATCGCAGGACTGGCAGCCATCTCCTGAAATTCCAGTTCGACAGGGGTTTGCATGGCTCTCTCCATCGTATTTTGTGACTCTGAGCCCTCCGTGCACCTGCAGTCGTTGATGCATGTCAAGGAAGAAGGCGCGGAGGCTCCATCATCCAATGCGCAATTCGCGGCCAGTATTCCTCCAGCGTCCGTTTACCCATGAACAGACCCAGATGATTGGACCGCGCCACCTCCTTAACGAGTTGCTCCAGCGGTGTTCCGACCAGCGGCGCCACCGCAAACAATTGTTCCGAAGTGACCACCTCGTCGTCGCTTCCGGCAAGAAGGTACATCGGAAGCCGCAACCGCGAGAGGTCGATCCGTTGTCCCAAGGCAACGAAGCATCCCGTGGCTAGCTCGTTGCGCTTGTACAGTTTCTCGATGATTTCGAGGTAATAGGTGCCGGGAATATCGATGGTCCAGGAATTCCAGTTCTTGAAGATGGCCTCGATCCTTGCGAATTCGGGTGAACCGGTCGGCTCAAGCGTCTGTAGCGCTTCGCGAATATCGTCTTCTGCGACGCTGTCGTTTCCCCAGAATGTTGCGACATGACGGCCGATCACACGACCTTCGCCGAGACGAACCAGGTTCTTGAACATGGTGAGCGGCGTCGCCTCGGCGACCGCCGACAGTGCCGATTGGCGCGCGGCAATATCAACCGGTGCCCCGGCCATCACGAGCTTGCGCACCTTGGCTGGAAACCGGGCGGCATAGACCAGGGATAGCCAGCCGCCCTGGCAGAGCCCGACAAGATCGACCAGGCCGCCGAGATGATCGACCAGGACGTTGAGATCGGCGAGATAGTCGTCAATTCCGCGGAACCGCATGTCGGCGCTGGCCGTGCGCCAGTCGGCCATGAACAGCCGTTCAAGCCCAGCGCCGCGCAGGGCAGCAATGAGACTATGCCCGGCGGCGAGGTCAGCAACGGCGGCGCCATGCAGCGCGAGCGGTGTGCACAGCAGGGTCGGATCACCGCTGTTGGCCAGGGCAAAATCACGGAGCCGGACCGTATGCAGGTCGAGCGCGATCTCGCTGGGTGTCGCCCCCTCCGGCGGTTGTGGGGCGCTGGCACCGGCGCCGCCCAGAACCTCCAAAAAATGCGCTGCCATCAGCGAAGCGGTTTCGCTGGCTGACGCGGCGGCAAGCGCCGGCCAGAAGAACGCCGCATATGGGAACTGCCCTCCAGGAGGCCTATACATTTTAGAATCCGGACGCCAAATCTGCTCCCATCGTCTTGAGCTGGATCAATCTCATTGCTCAGGTGAGGCCGCCGGGGAGGAAGGCTCTATTTTCTGGCGGGGCGTTCCTTCGCAGGCTTTGCCGGCGATGCCATGCCCTTGAGCGAGGTTTCGAGCTTTCGCAGGCTGTTCGGTTTGCCGATCGCGGCTTCCCAGAGGTCGCCTTTCATTCTGACTCTTCTGACCATCGATCTCAAATGATAGTGCGTTGGACTGCAGCCCGCCGTCAGTTCCCGCCAGTCGAGCGGAGCCGAAACGGTGGCCTTGGCGAATGCCCGCAGCGAATACGGGGCGACGGTAGTCTGGCCAAATCCGTTACGGGCGCAGTCGAGAAATATCCGGTTCTTCCGTCCGCTGAGCCTTGGCGAAACCGTCGTCAGCTTCGGCATCCGGCGATTGACGATCTCGGCGACCAGCCTCGCAACCGCCCGCACCTCATCGAAATCGTAGATTGGCCGCAGCGGAACGTAGACGTGGATTCCCCTCTTTCCAGAGGTCTTGACCAGGCTTGTCCCACCCGCGGCCGAGATGACCTTGCGGGTTTCCTTTGCCACCGCGACGATTTCGGCGAATGTATTTCGTCCGGGATCGAGATCGATCACCATGTAATCGGGATAATCGAGCTTGCGGACCCGCGAACCCCAGCAATGCATCTCGATGCAGCCGAGATTGGCGAGATAGAGTAGCGTCGCCTTGTTGTTGCAGACGACGTACTGCACGTTCCTGCCGGTGCTCTTGGCGCGAATTTTCACGGTCCTGACAAATGACGGCAAGTGGATCGAGGCGACATTCTTTTGGAAGAAGCCGCCTCCCTTGATGCCGTTCGGATGGCGGACCAGCACCATCGGGCGGTCCCTCAGATAGCGAAGAATGGTGCCAGCCATGCGATCGTAATATTCGATCACATCGCCCTTGCTGTAACCCTCGTTCGGCCAGAATATCTTTTCGAGGTGCTTGAGTTCGACCTTGGTCATGCGGGCGACCTCCTCTCGCGCACGACGCTCCGCGCCGGCTTGTCCGTCCTCAAGCCCAGGAAGGCCGGGTGCCGCATCTGCCCGTCATTGGTCCACTCGGTGAACTTCACTTCACACACCAGGCGTGGGCGCACCCAGGTGGTGGTGCGTTCGCCCGGAACCTCTGCGTCGATCGGCTTCCGCGCCGACCGCAGCGGCGTCAGTTTCGCATGGATGAATTTGAGGCTGTCGCGGGCGAACCCGGTTCCTGCCCGCCCGACATACTGCCATTGGCTGCCCTTGCGCACGGCGAGCACCAGCGCACCGAAATACTGCCGTGACCGCTGCGGGCGGGTATATCCGACGATCACGGCTTCCTGCCGCAGCACGGTCTTGATCTTCAGCCATTCGCGGGTGCGCTTGCCGGGGGAGTAAGGGCCTTGCGCCCGCTTCGCCACGATGCCTTCGTAGCCGTGGCGCCTCGCAGCGCGAAACGCGGCCTTGCCGAGGCTTTTGACATGCCGGCTGAAGCGGATCGCCCGGCCCGGCGGCAGCAGCGTCTTCAACAGCCGCTTGCGCTCGATCAGCGGCAGCCGGCGCAGATTGCGGCCGTTCAGGAACAACAGATCGAAGACGTAGTAGACGAGCCGCGCCCGGGTGTTGCGCGCGTTCTGCAGCAATTGAAACCTCGAACGGCCGCGGCTGTCGAGCGCGACGAGTTCGCCGTCGATGACGGCTTGATGCGCGCGCCTGAGTTTTCCCAGGGCCGCGGCAATGCCCGGATAATCCGGGGTAATGACGGTGCCCCGGCGAGACAACAGCACAACCTTCCCGCGGTCGATCTTGGCGATGACCCGGTAGCCGTCCCACTTGGTTTCGAATACCCAATCCGGGTCGTCGAACGGCGCGCCGATCAGGGTCGCAAGCATCGGCTTGAGTGCCGCCTTCGGGATCCCGGTTTTCTGCCAGCGTTCCGTCACGTTCTTCGCCGCTTTCGGTTTACCTTCTCCGGTTTCGCATCCGGCAACCTGCGATGCGACTTCACCGAACGATCGTCCAGCGTCACATCCCGCAACGTCGCATATTGATCATTGGCCTTGATCAGGAGCCATCGGCGCGGCGTACCGAACCGCACCAGCGCAAATCCACCCCTGAGCTTGTGGCCTCGCAGCACAATCTTGAGTGATCCGTTGCGTAACTGGCGGCGCAGCTCGGCTTCGCTGTCCGCCTCGGCACATCGATAGGTTCCCCTGTCCCAGACGATGACATCGCCGGCGCCGTAGTTCCCTTCCGGGATGGTACCCTCGAAGTTCCGGTAGTCGCAGGGATGGTCCTCGACACGGATCGCGAGTCGCTTCTGCCTGGGGTCGAGCGAAGGTCCCTTCGGGACCGCCCAACTCTTCAGCACACCGTCCAACTCCAGCCTGACATCGTAATGCAGGTGCGACGCGCGAAGCTTCTGCACCACGAAGGCGAGACTGCTGCGGCGTTTTCCGCGCGCCGGCTTCGGCTCCGGTGTGCTGGCAAAATTGCGCTTGCGGCGGTAGCGGCTCAGACTGCGGATGGGCATCGGCCGGTGTCCTCGGCGCGAAATTTATCTAAAGAGCTAGAA
>JBAQER010000137.1:0-10506 GCA_049286845.1 Bradyrhizobium sp. | reverse complement strand
TCGCCGCCGAGGCGACCGCGACGCCCAGCTCCGAAGCGATCCCGGAAGGACCGCGCTCGGTCGCCCCCGCGATCGGCAGCGGCGAGACTGCGCGCCGGGTGCGCGCGACCTGGCAGAAAGAGTTGGTGGCGCATCTCGACAAGCACAAGCGTTATCCGGCGGAGCGTTCGCAGAAGAGCGCCGAGATCCTGGTCAGCTTCGCGCTCGACCGCATGGGCCACGTGCTCTCGGCCAGTATCGTCAAGGGATCGGGCGACGCGGCGTTCGACGAGGCTGCGCTCGCGATGGTGAAGCGTTCCGATCCCGTCCCGCAACCCCCGCCGATGGTCGCCGACGAGGGTTTGAGTTTTACGCTGCCGGTGATCTTTCGCGTCAAGGGAAAGAGCTGAGGCGAAGACGGGCAGGGCCGGGTGGGCTATGGGGGCCGTCATTGCCTGCGACAAACGCGAAGCGTTTGCGCAAGGGAGCCCTTGCGACGAAGCAATCCATGCTTCACCACCGTTATGGATTGCTTGGCGGTGCTTGCCATCGGGCGGCGCGTTGCGCCGACCCGCTGGCTCGCAAAGACGAAGTGTCAGGCATCCCGATTCACGCTCCAAACAGCCGCGGTTGGCAAGCACAGCTTCGCCCTCTCGCGGCGCGTTGCGCCCGAAGTTTTGCAGATCGTTTGCCCTCGAAAATAGAGAGGGCGCAGGGAAGACCGGGTGCGCGCTGCACCCGCGGTCTCGCGTGCAAATGCACATAAAGAACACGCACACGAGCATACAGGTTCAGCGGAGGCAATCCGGCCTTCCCTGCGCAGTGGTTTACGGCTTACTTCGCGCTCCCCGGCGATCAGGATTTGTTTGTCACCGTCGCCGGCGGTTGCCCGCCGACTTGACGCCAACCCAGAGGCTGTCAGGACCACACGACTTCGCCGTCCGCGTCCGCACCGTTCGTCAAAGGCGCATCCGCGTCCACCGCATCCCACCGCGCGTTTCGTGACGATCGCGAGCCGCCCCTCTTGTCGGGTGAGACGGGCGAATCGGTAGCGCTGATTTGTCCGACGGGTTAAGCGAAATATTGCCCGTCGGGTTGTTTTGCCGCACCCGCTCCAGCAACCACCGACCTCATCCTGAGGAGCCGCGCGTCTTCGCGCGGCGTCTCGAAGGATGGGGCCGCCCTCGCCCTTCGAGACGGCGCTTCGCGCCTCCTCAGGGTGAGGGCGGAAGATAGAACGCGCTAGCCTTGCGCCTTCTCTCTTGCCACCGCCTGCCAGCCGATGTCGCGGCGGCAAAAGCCCTCCGGCCATTGGATGCGATCGACCGCGGCATAGGCGCGGCTCTGCGCTTCGCTGATGGTCTTGCCGGACGCGCAGACGTTCAGCACGCGGCCGCCATTGGCGAGAATCTTGCCACCGCCCGCTTTGGTCCCGGCATGAAAGATCTCGACGCCCTCGACCTTGGCCGCGTCATCGAGCCCCTCGATCACCGAACCGTTGCCGTAGTCGCCGGGATAGCCCTTCGCCGCCATCACCACCGTCAGCGCGGAATCGGGAAACCAGCGCTGGTCAAAGTTCTTCAGTTGGCCGTCGCATGATGCCAGCATGGCCGGCACGATGTCCGACATCATCCGCAGCATCAAGACCTGGCATTCCGGATCGCCGAAGCGGACATTGTATTCGAACAGTTTTGGGCCATCCGGTATCAATTATGGGCGGAAGCGGCGTCATTTGAACTAATATCTTCGCAGTTGCCCCAGCGCGGACATTCGCCTGTCCTTTCGATGTCCGAAATTGGCAATGAACTCCACTCATTCGTGATCGGGTTGCGCTAGATCAACACGCAACGGGAGATCGGGGAGCAAAAATACCAAATAAATGTGCCGTGGAGGAGCCAACCCATGTTGCCACACATCACAACGTTCAGCGCTCGTACGAAGTTGGCGGCGCAAGGCTCTCCATCAAAGTGGCATATTTGGATGCCGATCGTTCGCAACGGCCTGTCTCGCAGACATGCCCGCCATTTTGAATCTCGCAGCCGTAGCGCCATTCGCGAGGTCGGCGGGCTCGTCTCCGGACTGATCGGCGTTGCTCTGCTCGCGACGTCTCTATCTCTATCTCTATCGTCCGCTCCGGCGGTGGCCCAGGGCGGTTCGATGATGCCGGGCGATGCCGTCGTCACCGGATTTTCCGGATTCAAGGCGCTGGATCTGCCAGCCGCTCCGCCCGATCCGCTCGCCCGCTTCTTCATCGATACCGACGGCAATGCGATGCAGGTGCTGAGACTGCAGCCGGGCGGGCCGCCGCAAGGCCAATTGATACCCGCTCCACCGGTCATGCAGATCAAGGCCGGTCAGACCGGCCAGGTGTTCGCGATCACGCTGGCGCCGCCCTTGAGTGTCGCACCCGGCACGCCGCAAGCGGTACCCGACATCTATCTCGGCGCCACCTCCGCCTTCGGCATCCAGATCGTGAGAACAGGACCGGATGGACAGCCGCAGCGTATTCGCACCGGCGATCCCGCCGCGCAGTGGATGGTCGGCCAGTTCGGCACCGCGCTCGGCGGCGGGCCGGGAAGCATCTATCGGATCGACGGCCAGACCGGCGCCGCGTCGCTGTTCGCCAACCTCGACAATTCCGGACCGGGGCTCGGCGACGTCGTCTACGATCCGGCCACACACCAGTTCTTCGCATCGGATCTCGACAGCGGCCTCATCCACCGGATTGACGTCGATGGCACGCTGATCGACAGCTTCGATCACGGTTTGGCCGGGCGGCCCGCGCGCGGCCTCGCGCCGATGCCGGACGACGGCAAGCGGATGATGATCCAGAGCCCCGCGTTCAACAGCGAGGACACCGCGACCTGGGGATTCACGCCGCGCCAGCGCATGGTCTACGGCATGGCGGTGTTCGCCGGCCGGTTGTACTACGCGGTCGCCGAAGGCTCCGAAATCTGGTCGATCGGTATCCGCCTCGAGGGCGAATTCGCCAACGACGCGCGATGGGAGTTCAGCGTGCCCGGCGTGCCGCCCGGCGCGCTCATCACCGACCTCGCCTTTGATGGCGAGGGGCGGCTTCTCGTCGCGCTGCGCGGCGCGCCGCGCGGCAGCTACAATTATTCGGTATTCGCCGAACGGACCCAGCAGACCGACGTCAAGCGTTTCCGGCGCGAAGTGCCGGATAACCCGGCGACGCCGGGCTACTGGGTGCCGGTACCGGAAGAATATGCGATCGGCTTCCCCGAACCGTTCCGCAACGCGACCGGTGGCGTCGCGCTCGGCTATGGTCACGATCCATCCGGCGCCATGAGCCGAGCGAGTTGTTCGTCGTTTCTGTGGTCGACCGGCGAAAATCTGCGCAACAACCCTACGCTGGCCGGCGCTCCGCCGTTCGAGGTGCACGGATTGCAGGGCAATTCCGTCACGCTGGTGCGGCCGCAGAACGCGCCGCCCAGCGCCAGCTATTTCGCCGATTATGATGGTGTGTTCGGCGATCCCGAGCGCGCCGGCCATATCGGCGATGTCGAGATCTGGCAGCCCTGCGAGCGTGCGGCCGGACTCCCCGCAGAGATCGGTGACCTCGGCATGTTCGGCTTCTGGGGTGGCGCAGCCTATTGGCCACTGCCGCCGGACTGGATTCCGCCACCGCCGCCACTGCCGCCTACCAATTTGAGACTGAACAAGAGCGCGAATGCAAATTCGTGCGTGCACTTCGGGGGCGGCTTCTGGTGCCTGTTCACGGTCCGCGTCACCAACACCGGCCCGGGCGATTATTTCGGTCCCGTCACGGTTCATGATGCCGTGGCGGGGGTGCCGCCCGGCGCCGTGCATGGCCTGCCGCCATGGGCCTGCGTGCCGGCCGGCCCCGGGGGGGTAACCTGTACGCATCCCCCGGTGCTGCTGCATCCCGGCGACAGCATCGACCTGCTGATCTCGGTGCACCTGCCGGCCAACTTCCCGGGGTGTTCGATCAACAACATCGCAAATCTGGTGTGGCCGCCCGGCGGCGGCGACATCAATCCGGGAGACGATGCCGACAACGACAGCATGGCCGTCCCCGGCCCGAACTGCGGAGGAACCAACTTGCGCATGGAGAAGACGGGATCGGTCTGCACCGCCGTCGGCGGCATGGCCGACTGCAGCTTCGTCGTGATCGTTCACAACGAGGGCCCGGGCGCCTATGCCGGGAACATCACCGTGACCGATACGGTGCCGGCTGGAACGATGGCGACCTTCTCACCGCCGTGGATTTGCGGCGGCGGGCCGCCGACCTATACCTGCACGCTTCCCGGCGTGAACATACCGCCGGGCGGTGTCGTGCACATGCAGGTGCATGTTCGGATGCCGCTGCCGGCGGCCGCCTTGGTCCCGGGTTGCCAGGTGACGAACGAGTCCCGGATTACCGTCGCGGTCGGCGGAAGCGTGCAGAACAGCAACGCTGGCGATGACCAGGCTTCGGCGACGCTGAACCTGCCGCCGAACATCTGCCCGCTACTGATCATCGCCCCGGCGCCGCCACCGCCACCGCCACCGCCGCCGCCGCCTTCGCCGACGACTTGTCCGCCAGGTTTCGTCGCCAAGGGCACGACGTGCGAGCCGCGGCAACCGACCTGTCCGGCCGGCTGGACGATCGCCCCGGTGGCCGGTGTCTGCTGCCCGCCGGGTCAACCCTGGACCGGTCGGCAATGCGGTCAGCGGCCGCTGCCGCCGCCGCCGACCCTGTGCAAGGAGGGGTGGACTCCGACTCCGATCGCCGGGATGTGCTGCCCGCCCGGACAACCCTGGACTGGCAAGCGCTGCGGTCGCGACGAGCCTCCTCCTTCCGGGCGATGCCAGCCCGGCTGGACTCCAACGCCGATCGCCGGGATGTGCTGCCCGCCCGGACAGCCTTGGACCGGCAAGCGTTGCGGTCGCGACGAGCCTCCGCCGCGCGTCTGCCCGCAGGGAATGATCGGCACGCCGCCGAACTGTCGCGCGATCGAGCGCCGGTGTCCGACCGGAATGGTCGGCACGCCGCCGAACTGCCGCGCGATCGAGCGTCGGTGTCCGACCGGAATGGTCGGCACGCCGCCGAATTGCCGCGCGATTGAGCGCCGCTGTCCGCCCGGCATGGTCGGCACACCGCCGAATTGCCGGCGGATCGAGCGCCACTGCCCAAGCGGTACGACGGGAACGCCACCGAACTGCCGGCCGATACTGATAAGGGAGCCAACCCACCGCTGACCGCGCGGTCTGCAAAAACAAGATGCCCGGCGATCGCTCGCCGGGCATCTTGATCGTGACGTAGTGACGTCAGTTCAGCCCTTCCTGCGCAGCGGACGCGGCTGCGCCCTCGAAGACCTTCCAGCCGGGATCAGGCAAGATCGAAGCGATCGAGATTCATCACCTTTTTCCCACGCCGCCTCGAAGTCTTTCACAAACTTCTCCTTCGATTCCGCGCGTGCAACCGGCGAGGAGAGGCTGGTGATGCTGGAGCCGTGCATGGCTTCGGCGCTAGCTCGCGAGGACGAGCACCAGTGCAATAGACCCCACCAGAATGAGGCTGACGGCCCAGGACGTATCCAGATTGAACCAGCTTCGCGATATGAATTTCAGGCCGAGATAGCGGTAAACCAGCCACGCCGTACAGCCTCCGGCCGCGATCATCGCGGTGGCGTGGACGACGGACACCAGCACGGCCATGCCGAGATTGGCGTTGATGAGGGTCCCGGCGGCCGCGTGAGCCTGGTCGAGGTCGGCTTCCCGGCAGAGCCCGAGATAGATCGGCACCAGCATCAGTCCGGCGCCATGCGCGATCGCCACGGCAAAGGACCAAAGCCCCAATTGCGTCGGCGGTATCCGCGCCAATGCACGGGGATGGCGCCGGTCGGCAAGCCGGAAGATGCCGAACCCGATGACGAGGATACTGGCGCCGATCTGGATCTGGCGCTGCCATTCGACGAGGGCGACCAGCAGCGCGAAGGGAAACAGCACCACGAGCATCGCGAGCAGGTGGCCGGCCGTCAGCGGCCAAAGCGCTGCCACCAAGGCACGCGAACTCCTTTCCATCAAACCAGCCGAAACGGCGAGCGGCCATCCCATTCCCGGATTCACTCCGTGGTAAAGGCCGCTCGCGACGACAGCCAGCCAGAGCCAGGCTGGTGTCCAATCCGCTCCGCTCAAATTCAGACCGACGGATAGCAGAACGAATCCGTCGAACAGTCGCCGCCATCAAGCCGAATTTGATGCGCCCGATAGCCGTCGGGGAAGCTCACCCAATAGTCCTTTGCCAGTTCGAGACCGCCGTCCGGATTCGCGTTGGCCATCACCTCGGCGCCCGGAATTCCCTGCGGATAGAACTGGTCGTCCCAGGTCGAGTAGAGCGAGTTGGTCCAGTATACCCGTTTGCCGTCGCGGCTGATCTCCACCATCTGCGGGCCGCCCGCGAATGCCTTGCCGTTCGGGTGAGGCGTATGGCGTACAATGCCGCCGATGTGGACCGATCCGGCAAGCTTCGGCTTTCGGGGATCGGTGACATCGTATTGACGCATCTCGCCGGTGCCCCAGCAGGCGACGTAGAGAAACTTGTCGTCCATCGACAAGTCGATGTCGGATACCAGCGGCGGCACTGCGCCGAAGCCCTGCAGAAGCGGCGGCAGCTGGTCCTTCGGTGCTGGTTCGGCCGGGATCGTCGCCGTCTTTTCAATGTGGAATTTGCCGCCCTCGCGCCACCAGGTCCAGATCGAGCCCTCGAGATTCGTGGTGTCGACCACGACACCCAGGAAGCCGTACTCGCGAACGGGATCATGAGCAGGACGCACTTCCAGCGCCATTTGATGGTTGGCGCCGAGATCGATGGTCTGGACATTGCGCCGGGCCCGCAGATCCCAGAAATGGATGCGGTGGCCATATTTGTTCGAGAGGAGGTCCTCCGGCACGATTCCGTGCTCGAACTGCGGTGGCAATGCCCACTCGCTCGTCACCATGTAATCGCGCGGCAGATTCCACCAGAAGTCGTAGTGCAGCTTTTGCGGGCCACGATCGATCTCCCACCGTCCGAGGATGTCGAATGTCTCGCAGTCCATGATGAAGATGCCGGGCGGCCCATCGGTGCCGTCCTTGCCACCCCCGCCGAGCGTGCTGACGTAAATGCCTTCCGGCCCGCAATGGACCGTGTGGGGTCGCGAGTAACCGGTCTTCTTGAAGATTTCCTCTGGCTCGATGATCTTGTGGATCTTCGCCTTGGTGGGGTCCGGTTTGGTGTCCACGATATAAATTCGAGAGGACCGCAGGCCGGGGATGATGAGGTAGCGCCGCTCGAGGAAAGCGTGCCCGGCGAGCGGCGACAGGGCCGACGAGCAGGCATTCCAGCCGAAATGGTGAAACTCGTCGCCCTTGTTGGGCATCACCACCGTATGGACGACCTGGCTGAATGTCGGGGAGCCGCGCTTGGCGTCGATCACAGCGAGCGCGTCGGGTTTTGAGAAGTCCGGACTGAGCAGCAGGGTGTAGGCGAAGCTCTCTGGCGGGGCTTCCATGGCAAGCTTCGGCGATGCATGAAACGTCGGGTCGGGCCTTATCGTCATCGTACTGCCTCCCTGTTTGCGTGAATGTGCAGCAGCGGGCTCGGCGGCATGAAGCCGCAGGAGATAATCCGGTTCGTCCAGTTTCCCTTGCGAGCGCCGCCGACTTCTTCGGATCCAAAGACGGTCAACCGCGACCAATGCGGAAGCCGGGCCGCTCCATCCCGAGCCACTCCATCTAGCGGCTCTCGGTCCATCTACGCCAATGCGTCGGCTGGATGTGGATATGCTTCCTGTTTGAAGCATCGAACCACTCGCCCCCATCCTTGTGACACGGGTAGATCAGCGTGCGAACGATTCCGTCATAGTCTACGACGCAGACCTCAAGATCTTCGTCAGATGGCTCGATCGAAACAGGCAACCATTCTGCAGTGTGGGCCATGTTGGCATTCTCCACTCAAACGCTTCACGTTGCTCGAATAACGAGGCTGCCGCTGATTGGCGGCCTCTCGCTTGACGTTGGTCGATCAGACCGGTGACTGGCCGCTGAACCCCGGTCGGGAGCTTATTTGCGTCGGCCGTGAGTTCTTTAGACGACGTCATGCCGGTGGGCTCGCCAGAGCGCGCAGTCGAAGGCGATCGCGACCGCATGGTGGCGGCGGCAGCGGCAGCGGGCAGAGCGATAGCCACGAACCCCGTGATCGTCCGATGCTTCGTCATGGGAACCTCCGTTCCCCCCGGGCCCTAAGGGTGTGGTCAACGGAGCCGCGCAAAGGTTCAAAGGCCGCGGCATCGGCACCCAGGCGGAGGTGTCGGTGTGGGACAGGTCAACTGTCCTTTCTGCGCTTCCATACGACCTGCCTGAATAAACCGTAACACGTTTCCGGTTCGGGCGTTTCGGTTGAAGTGACGCACCCGGCACGAACGGGGGCGCCGCCGTCCAAAAACAAAGATGCCCGGCGATCGCTCGCCGGGCATCTTGATCGCGTGACGTGATGACGTCAGCTCAGCTCTTCTTCGAAGAGCTTCCCGCCGGGATCAGGCAAGATCGAAGCGGTCGAGGTTCATCACCTTGTTCCAGGCCGCCACGAAGTCTTTCACAAACTTCTCCTTCGAGTCCGTGCACGCATAGACCTCCGCAAGAGCGCGCAGCTGGGAGTGCGAACCGAAGATCAGGTCGACCCGGGTGGCGGTCCACTTGACCTCGTTCGTCTTCCGGTCGCGCCCCTCGTACACGCCTTCGGAGCCGGCGGCCGGTTGCCATTGCGCGCTCATGTCGAGCAGGTTGACGAAGAAGTCGTTGGTCAGCGTCTCGGGCCGCTTGGTGAAGACGCCGTGCGTGGACTTGCCGGCATTGGCACCCAGGACGCGCAGGCCGCCGACCAGAACCGTCAGCTCAGGCGCCGTCAGTGTCAGCAATTGCGCCCGATCCACCAACATCTCCTCGGCGGGCAAACGCTGCTTGCCGTGGAGATAGTTGCGGAACCCGTCAGCGGTCGGTTCAAGCGGCGCGAAGGTGTCGGCGTCGGTCTGCTCCTGCGACGCGTCCATGCGTCCCGGCGAGAAGGGAACCTTCACGTCGTGGCCGGCGCCCTTGGCGGCTTTCTCGATCGCCGCGCAGCCGCCGAGAACGATCACGTCGGCAAGCGAGACCTTCTTCCCGCCGGCGTTGAACTCCTTCTGGATCGCTTCGAGCGTCTGCAGCGCCTTTGCCAGCTGAGCCGGCTGGTTGACGTCCCAGTCCTTCTGCGGCGCGAGACGAATGCGCGCCCCGTTCGCGCCACCGCGCTTGTCAGAGCCGCGGAACGTCGACGCCGACGCCCAGGCCGTCGAGACCAGCTGGGACACGGACAGCCCGGACGCGAGGATCTTCGCCTTGAGAGCCGCAATGTCCTGCTCCCCGATCAGGGGATGATCCGCAGCGGGGATCGGGTCTTGCCACGGCAGCTGTTCCTTGGGAACGAGCGGGCCGAGATAACGCACGACCGGGCCCATGTCGCGGTGGGTCAGCTTGAACCACGCCCGCGCAAACGCGTCTGCGAACTGATCCGGATTCTCGTAGAAGCGCCTCGAGATCTTTTCGTAGGCAGGGTCGAACCGCAAGGCGAGGTCGGTGGTCAGCATGGATGGCGCGTGACGCTTTGACGGGTCGTGCGCATCCGGCACGGTACCGGCGCCTGCGCCATGTTTCGGTTTCCACTGATGCGCACCGGCCGGGCTCTTGGTCAGTTCCCATTCGTAGCCGAACAGGTTCCAGAAGAAGTTGCTGCCCCACTTCGTTGGCGTCGTGGTCCAGATGACTTCGAGGCCGCTGCCGATCGTGTCACCGCCTTTGCCGCTTCCATAGGTGTTATTCCAGCCAAGACCCTGGTTCTCGATGGAGGCAGCTTCGGGCTCGGGGCCGACATACTTGCCCGGATCGGCAGCGCCGTGAGTTTTGCCGAACGTGTGTCCGCCGGCGATGAGCGCGACGGTCTCCTCGTCGTTCATCGCCATGCGCGCAAACGTCTCGCGGATATCGCGCGCCGCAGCGAGCGGATCCGGATTGCCATTCGGCCCTTCCGGATTGACGTAGATCAGACCCATCTGCACGGCGGCGAGAGGATTCTGAAGGTCACGGTCGCCGGAGTAACGCTCGTCCGCCAGCCACTTGCCTTCGGCGCCCCAGTAAATGTCCTCTTCGGGCTCCCAGACGTCGGCGCGGCCGCCGCCGAAACCAAACGTCTTGAATCCCATCGACTCGAGGGCGACGTTGCCCGCGAGAATCATCAGGTCGGCCCAAGAGAGTTTCCGGCCGTATTTCTGCTTGATCGGCCAGAGCAGCCGGCGCGCCTTGTCGAGGTTCACGTTGTCCGGCCAACTGTTGAGGGGCGCAAAGCGCTGCTGGCCGGCTCCGGCGCCGCCGCGGCCATCGCCGACGCGGTAGGTGCCGGCGCTGTGCCATGCCATCCGGATGAAGAACGGCCCGTAGTGGCCA
This sequence comes from Bradyrhizobium sp., assembly GCA_049286845.1. Classification (GTDB taxonomy): domain Bacteria; phylum Pseudomonadota; class Alphaproteobacteria; order Rhizobiales; family Xanthobacteraceae; genus Bradyrhizobium. Next base: position 48 of record JBAQER010000137.1, on the reverse strand, counting down.
AAGTCGGCCGGCCACCACTCCTGCGAGTCCGTCATCAAGGCATGAAGG
>JBAQER010000136.1:0-10475 GCA_049286845.1 Bradyrhizobium sp. | reverse complement strand
CGGGTTGTCGCCCCTGCTGGTGCGCGAGTTGTTTGCGGCACTCCGGCAGGTGCGAGAAACCGGCGTCGGTCTGCTGCTGGTCGAGCAGAACGCGCGGGAAAGCCTCGCGCTCGCCGATCGCGGTTATCTCATCGAGAACGGCAGAATCGTCGGCAGCGGCACGGCACAGGCGCTGCAGTCCGACCCGGCGGTACGACGGGCCTATCTCGGCGGAATCGAGACCGGCGCGGCATGAGCCGGACCAACAGGGGCCGCGGAATTTTTAGGGAGAGGAGAGGGCGATGAATCAGATCAACCTGTTGCTCGAGAACAAGGACGTTCAGGCGATCGACGGCATAACCTTCGAGCGCCTCAACCCGATGACGGGAGAGGTCGCCACGCGCGCGGCGGCGGCCAAGATCGCCGACGTCAAGCGCGCAGCCGACGCCGCTGCGGCCGCCTTTCCGGCGTGGTCGGCGACCGGGCCGAGCCAACGCCGCACCATCCTGCTCAAGGCAGCGGACGTGCTGGCTGCCAAGGCGCCGCAGTTCATCGAGTTGATGGCGGCGGAAACCGGCGCCACTGCCGGGTGGGCGGGGTTCAATGTCCATCTCGCCGCCGGCATGCTGCGCGAGGCGGCGGCGATGACGACGCAGATTTCCGGCGAGGTGATCCCCTCCGACAAGCCCGGTTGCATCGCGATGGCGATCCGCCAGCCCGCCGGCGTCGTGCTCAGCATCGCGCCCTGGAACGCGCCGGTCATCCTCGGCGTGCGCGCAATCGCGCTGCCGCTGGCCTGCGGCAATACCGTTGTTCTCAAGGCCTCCGAAATTTGCCCCGGCACGCACCGGTTGATCGCCGAATGCCTGCGCGAAGCGGGCCTGCCGCCGGGTGTCCTCAACGTCATCACCAATGCGCTCGAAGACGCGCCGGGGCTGATCGATGCGCTGATCTCCCATCCTGCCGTGCGCCGCATCAACTTCACCGGCTCGACGCGGGTCGGGCACATCATCGCCCTGACTGCCGCGAAATATCTGAAGCCCGTGCTGCTCGAACTCGGCGGCAAGGCGCCGCTGCTGGTTCTCGACGACGCCGACATCGATGCCGCGGTTGCAGCCGCGGCCTTCGGCGCTTTCATGAACCAGGGGCAGATCTGCATGTCGACCGAACGGATCGTCGTCGACAAGAAAGTCGCCGATGCCTTTGTCGCCAAGCTCGCGACCAAGGCGGAAACGCTGGTGGCCGGCGATCCGCGCAAGGGCAATACCGCGCTCGGCTCCCTGATCGGGGTCGAGGCCGCCAACCGGATCCAGGGCCTGATCCAGGATGCGATCGGAAAGGGCGCGCGCGTCGTGGCCGGCGGCAAGGTCGACGGCACCCTGATGTCAGCGACCGTGGTCGATCACGTGACATCGACCATGCGGATTTATGGCGAGGAGTCGTTCGGCCCGGTCGTCTCCATCGTCCGCGTCAACGGCGTGGACGAAGCGGTGCGTGTCGCCAACGATACCGAATACGGATTGTCGGCGGCGGTATTCGGCCGCGACATTGCGCGGGCGCTGGAAGTGGCAAAGCGGATCGAGTCCGGCATATGCCACGTCAACGGGCCGACCGTGCATGACGAGGCGCAAATGCCGTTCGGCGGCGTCAAGGCCTCCGGCTACGGCCGCTTCGGCGGCAAGGCCGGCATCGCTGAATTCACCGAGCTGCGATGGATCACGATCGAGACCGGGCCGCAGCATTATCCGATCTGAGGCGGCTCTGAAGCTGGCATCGAATTTCTTCGATCGCGAGATCGAACGGAATAGAGACGTTAACGTCGTTCGATCAAACCCTGCCGCCCTCAGAATGTCGGCGGTGTGCAGGCACTGATGACCTCGCACGGTTTGGCGCCGATGCAGCGGAAACGATGCGGCCGGCGGCTCTCGAAATAATAGGCATCGCCGGGTCCGAGGATGCGGCGCTCGCTGTCCACGGTCACCTCCAGCCGGCCGCTGAGAATGATGCCGCCTTCTTCGCCATCATGGACCAGCGGAACGCGCCCGGTGTCGCCACCCGGTTCGTAACGCTCCTTCAGGATCTGCAGCGCGCGGCCGAACAGGTTGTCACCGACCTGGCGAAAGGAGATTGGCCCTTTGCCGATCTCGCTCAACTCGTCGGCCCGGTAAAACGCCTTGCGCGGCCGGTCGGGCTCGAGCGCGAAGAATTCCGCCATTCCCATCGGGATGCCGTCGAGGATGCGCTTGAGCGCGCCGACCGAGGGATTCATCTGGTTGGATTCGATCAGCGAGATGGTCGAGTTGGTCACCCCGGAACGCTTGGCGAGCTCCCGCTGGGATAATTTGTTGCGGCTGCGGACGAAGCGCAGCCGGTCGCCGACATCGATGCTCATCGCCACTCCCGGACTTGAGATGCTGCTGTTGAGGGTGTTGCGGATCGCACAAAGACTATCAACCAAATGCTGTCAAATCAACGACTTATGATGTCAAAGAAAAGGACTTGATGCATATTCTTCAACATGATGTCGATGCGGAAAGCCGCAAGCAGGAGCCCGCCCGTGACCATTCACCAGATTCCGAACACGCTGAGCCTCGACGCATTCTGGATGCCGTTCACGGCAAACCGGCAGTTCAAGGCAGAGCCGCGCCTGATCGCCTCCGCCGAAGGCATCCACTACACGACGGTCGATGGCCGCAAGGTGATCGACGGATCGGCCGGGCTGTGGTGCGTCAACGCAGGCCATGGCCGGCGGGAGATCGCGGATGCGGTTTCTCGGCAGCTGATGGCGCTGGACTATGCGCCGTCATTCCAGATCGGGCATCCGATCGCGTTCGATTTCGCCGAAAAGCTGGCGGCGATCGCGCCCGCCGGCCTCGATCGCGTCTTCTTCACCAATTCCGGTTCGGAGTCCGTCGACACCGCACTCAAGATTGCGCTGGCCTATCATCGCGCCGCCGGGCAGTCGACGCGCACCCGCCTGATCGGCCGCGAGCGCGGCTATCATGGCGTCGGTTTCGGCGGCATGTCGGTCGGCGGCATGGTCAACAACCGCAGGGCGTTCGCCACGCATCTTCCGGGCGTCGATCATATCGGCCATACCCATGACCTCGCCCGCAACGCCTTCAGCAGGGGCCTGCCGGCGCATGGCGCCGAACTCGCTGATGACGTCGAGCGTCTGGTCGCGCTGCACGGCTCCGAGACAATTGCGGCGGTTATCGTCGAGCCTGTCGCCGGCTCGACCGGCGTATTGCTCCCGCCGCAGGGCTATCTGCAGCGCCTGCGCGCGCTGTGCGACAAGCACGGCATCCTCCTGATCTTCGACGAAGTGATTACCGGCTTCGGCCGCCTTGGCGCACCCTTTGCCGCCAACTATTTCGGCGTCACGCCCGATCTCATCACTTCCGCCAAGGGCATCACCAACGGCACGATTCCGCTGGGCGCGGTATTCGCGAGCCGCAAGGTCCACGATGCGCTGATGGTCGGACCGACCAGCCAGATCGAACTGTTCCACGGCTATACCTATTCCGCCCATCCGGTCGCCTGCGCGGCCGGGCTTGCGACGCTGGAAATCTACCGGAAAGAGAACTTGCTGACGCGTGGCGCCGAGCTTGCCGATTACTGGCAGGACGCGATGCATTCGCTGCGGGGCTCGCCGAACGTGATCGATATCCGCGCCATCGGCCTCGTCGCGGGCATCGAACTGTCGTCACGGCGGGATGCGGCAGGTAGCCGCGCCTACGATGTCATGGTCGACTGCTTCAATCGCGGCCTGGTGATCCGTGTCACCGGCGATACCATCGCGATGTCGCCGCCGCTGATCATCGAGCGCAGCCAGATTGACGAAATCGTGACGATACTCGGTGACGCGCTGAAGCGCGTGGCCTGATCCTTGCTAGTCCGGCGACTGCGGAGAGTTTCGAAAGCGATGGCGCAGCGGGAGCATGGACGATCGTGAAGGTACTGGTTCTCGGCGGCGGCGTCATCGGCGTTACGACCGCCTACTATCTTGCAAGGAGCGGGCACGAGGTCACGGTCGTCGACCGCCAGCCGGCGACTGCGCTCGAGACCAGCTTTGCCAATGCTGGAGAAGTATCGCCCGGCTATTCTTCGCCGTGGGCCGGTCCGGGTGTACCGGTCAAGGCGGTCAAGTGGCTGTTGATGAAGCACGGACCGCTGGTGATCCGGCCGAAGCTCGACCCGGCGATGTGGCTGTGGCTCGCCAAGATGCTGCGCAACTGCACCTCGGCGCGCTATGCGGTCAACAAGAGCCGCATGATTCCACTGGCCGAATACAGCCGCGACTGCCTGCGCGCGCTGCGAGCGGAGACCGCGATCCGCTATGACGAGCGCAGCCGCGGCACACTGCAACTGTTCCGCAAGCAGGTCCAGGTCGATGGTATCGCCGACGACATCGCGGTGCTGAAGCAGTATGGCGTGCCGTATGAGGTCCTCGATCGCGATGGCTGCGTCGGCGCGGAACCGGCGCTCGCGGCCGTAAAGCACAAGATCGCCGGTGGCCTGCGGTTGCCGCAGGACGAGACCGGCGATTGCCACATGTTCACGCAGGCGCTCGCGGCGCATGCGGCGAAGCTCGGCGTTCAGTTCCGCCTCGAGACGACAATCGAGCGGCTGATGGCTGACGCCACGGGGATCGCCGGTGTCGCAACGAGCGCGGGCGTGTTGCGGGCCGACGCCTATGTGGTCGCGCTCGGCAGCTGGTCGTCGCGCCTGCTCAGGCCGCTCGGCATTCCGATCCCGGTCTATCCGGTCAAGGGCTACTCGATCACCGTGCCGATCGCCGATCCCGATGCGGCGCCGGTATCGACCGTGATGGACGAAAGCTACAAGGTGGCGATCACGCGGCTCGGCGACCGCATTCGTGTCGGCGGCACCGCCGAGGTGTCAGGTTACTCGAACAAGCTCCATCCGGCCCGACAAGCGACGCTCGACCATTCCTTGACCGACCTGTTCCCGCGCGGCGGCCAGCTGGCGGAGGCCACATTCTGGAGCGGGTTGCGGCCGATGACGCCGGACGGTCCGCCGGTGATCGGCGCGACCCGCTACGCCAACCTCCATCTAAACACCGGTCACGGCACGCTCGGCTGGACCATGGCGTGCGGTTCGGGGCGCGTGCTCGCGGATCTGCTTTCGGGCCGCAAGCCCGACATCGACACCACCGAACTGGCGATCACCAGATACGACAATCGTTTCGGTTGATCTCGTCAGGCGTGATCCAGGGCCAGCAACGCCTGGTCCAGTTTCTCGACGAGCAGGTCGGCGTGCCCGGTACCAGGCGGGTCGGCGAAGACGCCGTCGCTCGAGAAGATGGTATCGACCAGTAATCCCGCCGGGCGAATGCCTGTTCTCTCCATGTCGTCCAGCGCATCGCGGATGTGACGCGCAAAGATTTCGCCGGTGCCGTCAGTGGCCGGGTGAGGCGCCGGCACCAATCGCGCGTCTCGGCCGGGAAGGTGGCCAGGAGCTTTTCGGCCAGCATGGTCTCGTGCAGATAGCGCGTATGCGTGTTAAGGCCACCCGGAGCGTATCGTGGCCCATATCGATTGCCACATCGGTCACGCATGGCGGGAGGTCGCAAAACTGGTGCGGGAGATTCCTCCCGTGACCGCTGGTGCGAAATAATGACCAGGCGTGAGGGCGCGCGCCCGACGGCATAGTAGCGGGCGCCCAAGCATTCTGTTTTCAGCGATGGGAGTATCTGCGTGAAGGCCGTCTATACCGAACTGCATCGAAGCCACGATCCGCAATTCTTTCTGGTTCGCGGCGTCGTCAAGCGTACCACCGAACAGCCCGAACGCGCCGACCGGCTGCTCGCGGGGCTCAAGGCGGGCAACCACGATCTGGTTGCGCCGACTGCTTTCGGGCAGGGGCCGCGGGCAAGGGTTCACAGCCCGGAATATCTCGGCTTTCTCGCCGAGGCATGGGACGCCTGGACCGCGCTTGGGGATTCAGGCCCCGAGATGATCGCCAACATGCATCCCGTCCGCAACGCCGCGACTTACCCGACCCACATCGTCGGCCGTCTCGGCTGGCATACGATCGATACGTCCTGCCCGATCGGCCCCGGCACCTGGGCTGCCGCGTGCGCTGCCACCGATGTGGCGACGACGGCAGCTCAATTGGTTTCGGATGGCGAGGATGCGGCCTACGCGCTCTGCCGTCCTCCCGGTCATCACGCCTATCGCGATCTGGCCAGCGGTTTTTGCTTTCTCAACAACAGCGCGGTTGCGGCTGCCCATCTGCGGCTGAGGCATGAGCGCGTGGCGATCCTCGACGTCGACGTCCATCATGGTAACGGTACGCAAGGCATCTTCTACGAGCGGCCCGATGTCCTCACGGTTTCGATCCACGCCGATCCGACCTTCTTCAACCCCTTCGTTTGGGGTTATGCCCACGAGCGCGGCGCGGGTCCCGGACTTGGCGCCAATCTCAACCTTCCGCTGCCGATCGGCACCGGGGATGACGGCTATATTCAGGCGCTCGGCATAGCGGAAAAGACGATCCGTTCCTTTGCTCCCGGCGCCCTGGTCGTGGCGCTCGGTCTCGATGCGTCCGAGCATGATCCACTCGCGGGTCTCGCCGTGACCACCGAAGGATTCCGGCGCATCGGCGCGGCCATCGCGCGGTTGGGACTACCAACCGTCTTTGTCCAGGAAGGCGGATATCTGTCGGAGATTCTCGGAGCCAATCTGACGTCTGCCCTCGCTGGATTCGAAGAGGTTCGCTAGCCAGGAAATGGGTGGCCGTCGCGCATCAAAGCGTGCTCCGCCCATCCGCTCACGGATCAAGCTGAAGCGCCGCGTGTGGACATCACATGATGCACAGCACAATACGCCAGCAACTCGGGGATGCCTGAACCGGAAGGAGGAACTGTCGGCGACTCTCCTTCAGAGATTTCCTTGACAGCGCTAACATCCCGTCCGTAACCTCTGTCCACAAAATCAAGAAAAATCATCCAAGGAGGAATTGTTATCCAAGGGAGGGAATGAACATGCTCAGGTACACGTCAGCTATTGTCGTGGCTGCGGCCTTCGGACTCGCCGCCGCCTTTACCGAACCAGCCCAGGCTCAGACACCACCCAAGCCTATTTTGCTGAAGGGTCAATCGACCCATCCCGCATCTGCGAACTTCCACCTCATCTTCAAGCTATGGGCCGAGACAGTCGAGAAGATGTCGGGCGGTCGACTCAAGATCGAGACTCTTCCCGCCGGCGCGATCGTGCCTCCGTTCGAGGTGTTCGACGCAACGTCGAAGAACGTTCTCGATGTTGGAATGGCGCCGTTCGGCTACATTCTCGGTCGCAACACGGCGACGATCCCGATGTCGCACGGTCCGCTGTTCGGCATGGACGGACAGGACTACTGGGCCTGGTACTATGACGGCGGCGGCATGAAGCTGCTGGAGGAGTTCTACCGCGACGTCCTGAAGCTCAACGTCGTCGGCTTCCCGATCCCGACCGATTATCCGCAAGGGATGGGTTGGTTCAAGAAAGAGATCAACAGCCTCGCCGATCTCAAGGGCCTGAAGTATCGCATCTACGGCATCGGTGCGGAAACCTACGGCAGGCTCGGCGTGTCGGTCGTGACCATACCGGGCGGCGAGATCGTGCCGGCGATGGAGCGCGGCGTGATCGAAGGCGCGGAGTGGATCAACTGCGAAGAGGACAAGAAGCTCGGCCTGCACCAGGTCGCCAAGCACTACTACACCCCGGGCATGCACGAGCCGGTCACCGGCGGCCAGTTGATCATCAACGGGGAGGTGTGGAAAAAGCTCACTCCGGACCTGCAGGAGATCATCAAGGTTGCCAGCGTCTATGCCACGACACAGCGCAATTTCTCCTTCAACCGCGAGACCGCGCATGCCTGCCAGGAGCTCATCAAGATGGGCGTCCAGATGCATCGCACGCCGGACGAGATCCTGAAGAACTTCCTCGACGAATGGGAGAAGATCCAGGCCGAGTACGCCACCAAGAACCCCTTCTACAAGAAGGTGATCGACAGTCAGAAGACCTACGCCGAGCAGATCGTCCCGTTCAAGCTTTCGTGGTTCCCGCCCTATAACTTCGCCGGCGAGTACTACTGGAAAGACAAGGTCTATCTGCAGAAGAAGTGATCCACTTTCTCTTGCGCGCGACTGGCGTCCGGATTGCCAGATGCCAGTCGCTTTTTAAGGGGGTCATTCATGTCGGCTGATACCGGAGCCTCGCAGCCTGCTGGCGCGGCGAACGAGTTCCCACGCGCCTTCTACGCGATCATTCGGGCGATCGACCGGTTCTCGGACGTCACCGGTAAGCTCATCGCTTTGACGATGCTGTTCCTCGTGGTGACGATCTCGTACGAGGTCGTCATGCGCTACGGATTCAATGCCCCGACCATCTGGGTCTACGAGTCGAGCTTCATGGCCAACGGCGCGGCCTTCATGCTCGGCTGCGGATATGCGCTCTACAAAGGCGCGCATGTTCGAACCGATATCTACTGGGAGAACTATTCGGAGCGCACCAAGGGGATCGTCGACATGGTCTCCTACGTCTTTCTGTTTTACCCGGTCATGATCACGTTCATGCTGGTCAGCTTCGACGCCGCATGGGATTCCTGGGATACCGGTGAGAGGTCGCAGGAAAGCGTGTGGCGCGTGATCATGTGGCCGTTCAGGGCCACCATCCCGTTGTCGGCCGCCCTCTTCATGATCCAGGGTGTGTCCGAGGTGTTGAAGTGCTGGTACCAGATCCAATTCGGGCGCGAGTTCGAGCACAAGGAAAAGATCGAGATATGACGGGACTCGAGCTGCTTGGCTTGGTCATGCTGCTGGTGATGCTGGGGGCGATCTTCATCGGTCTGCCGATCAGCTTCACGCTGCTGTTTCTCGCGGGGGTGTTCGGTTACATCGGTATGGGGGAGCGGGTCCTCAGCCTCGCCTACCTTCAGACCATCGGCATCATGAAGCAGGACGAACTGGTCGCGGTGCCCATGTTCATCCTGATGGGCTTCATCTGCGATGAGGCCGGGCTCATGGAACGACTGTTCAGGGCGTTCCGCGATCTGTTCGCGCCGCTGAAGGGCGCGCTTTACGTGGTCGTCATCGTCACAGCGACGCTGTTCGGCATCGCGGCCGGAACCGTGGGCGCGACGGTGGCGCTGCTTGGTATCATGGCCGGGCCCATGATGATCCGCGCCGGCTACGACGTGCGCATGTCGGCGGGCGCGATCGCGGCTGGAGGCACGCTCGGCATCCTGATTCCGCCGTCGGTGATGTTGGTCGTGATGGCGCCCGTGCTCGACATCTCGATCATCGACTTGTACGCGGCCGCATTTGGTCCGGGCTTTCTGCTGTCCGCCATGTTCATCGCCTACACCCTGATCCGTTGTCATTTCAATCCGAAGCTCGGTCCGCCGGTGCCTGTCGAGGAGCGGCCGGAATCGATGCGGATCGTGCTGTGGGAGTGCCTGGTCGGCCTCGTTCCGGTGACGGTGCTTACCGTTGTCACGCTTGGTGCGATCCTCGCCGGCATCACGACGGCCGCGGAGGCTGCAGCACTCGGCGCGCTCGGCGCCATCCTGCTGGTCATCGGCTACGGCCGGTTCACCTGGGACGGCTTGCTGAAGGCCTGCTACAGCACGATGGCGACGACCAGCATGGTGCTGCTGCTCGCCGTCGCCTCCAACGTGTTCGGTGCGGTGTTCGCGTGGCTCGGTACGGCCACGTGGATGACCAATGCCTTGCTTGCCTCGCCGCTGCCTCCCTGGGGCACGATGACGCTGCTGCTGACCCTGATATTCCTGCTCGGCTGGCCGTTCGAATGGCCGGCGATCGTGTTCATCTTCCTCCCGATGCTGGCGCCCGTGGCCAAGGGGCTCGGCTACGATATGGTGTGGTTTGGCTGCATCGTCGCGGTCGTTCTCCAGACAGCCTTCCTGTCTCCGCCGGTCGCGATGTCGGCCTACTATCTCAAGCAGGTCGTGAAGGAATGGAATCTGAGGTTGATCTATCGCGGCATGGCCGACTTCATGGTCATCCAGTGTCTCTGCGTGATCCTGGTGCTGATCTTCCCCGCGATCGCGATGTGGTTTCCAGGCTGGCTGCAGGCCCGCAGGGATGCGGATCGCAAGGCGCAAATCGAGTATGTGATGCCGCCAAAGGTCGCCGCGGCGTCGGTCAACGGGAAGTGACGAACGAATTTCGATTTCGTTGCTCGTTTGGCGGCGACCGCGCGTTGCAGCGTGCTGCGCCGGCGTGACCATTATTCCCCGTGTCACAGACCCTCCAATGACAACGGGGATGTCTGAGCCGCGCTCCTCAACCCCTCCAGCAGCATGGGAACCAGCTTGAGATATTCCCAGGAGTGACAGCTGATCCCGAAAATCTGGCAGTCGTGTGCGATCGAACAGCGGCGCCAGTAGGCCGCCGATCCGTTCGCGACTTTTCGACCAGGGCTCGTTTTTTGTCCCAGCCGTCCTACATATAAGAAACAAGTTATCGA
>JBAQER010000135.1:0-9867 GCA_049286845.1 Bradyrhizobium sp. | reverse complement strand
GACGCCGGCGACGCCACCGGCGCAAACCGCCCCGCCGCCCCCCGCGCGTGCGACCAACTGCGCGCCGATGCGCGAGCCGGCCCACCCGGGCGTTGCCGCTCCGGAAGGAACCACCACCGGCCAACGCGCCGAGCCCCTCAGCGACAAACTGGCCCGATCGGACGGGGTGCTGTGTCCGCCCGCGGGTATCGACCCGGAAATCCGCGCGCCGACGCCCGATACCGGCAATACGCCGGTGATTCCGCCGCCCGGCAGCCCCGGCGGCGACCCCAATTTCCGCCCGAAATAAACACGTTTGCAGCTACTTGGCGGCAGATGCGGGTTTGCTTGACAGGCACCTGACCGGCTTCTTATATGCCGCGCGTTCGCAACCGCGGCATATATTGCCGTGACGGTGAACCGTGGCGAGGTAGCTCAGCTGGTTAGAGCACGGGAATCATAATCCTGGGGTCGGGGGTTCGAGTCCCTCTCTCGCTACCAAATCTTTTGTTTTCCGGCTCCGATGTGCCGCAGAGCCGAGACGAGCGACGGCTGGGGCGAACAGGTCGCGGTCGCGATCATGACCCACTGCTCAGTTCTCGAACCTCTCTTCCATTTCATATCCGGCCGATCAATGGGCATCCGACTAACTCGATGGTTCGAGCTCTCGGAGAAACTTGGCGGGCCGGACTATTTCCCGCTGCTGTCGATATAGGCCGACCAGGCCGCCGTGGCCAAGATCCGCGATGGCTTACCCTTGCAGGCCGCCTCGACGGCGGCGATCATCGTGGCATCATTGGCTTTCGACTGGTCTTGCTGGCTCGATGCGGCCACGTAATTGAGGCCGCTCCAGAAACCGTAAATCCACACCGTACCTTCCTGCCTGTGGTCCCGGCTCGAGAGCCAGTAGGCGCATGTGCGGCCGCCGATGCCGGCCAGATCGACTGAAGCTTCCTCCGCCGAAGCCGCGCCGGCGGCCATGACGAGTGACAGCAGGACGAAGAGTGAATTTCGCATCAGCATCCAATTCTTCTGTTTGGAGTAGCAGCCAGGATAATCGCCGCTGTTTGGCATCCTCGGCAACACCAATCTCGTGATGATGCGATGGTTGTCGAGGAGGAGTGGTCGGGTGGCGCCGCTGCCGGCTGTCATCGGACATCAACACGCCGCGCTTTTGACGCAATTTGAAACGTCGCGCTGGTTGATCCTGATCAATCTAGTTTTCCGGCATCAGGATCAAACTAAACTTTCAGTTGCCTTGTAAGGATTCATCCATGCGCGCAAATGCGATTTCCCCGGCGATCCGGCAAGGCAATTACTCCAGCATAAGCCACGTAGCGACCGCGGCTGTCGCAGTTATCTTCGCGGTGCTGTTTTCCGTCGGTGCAGCCTTTGCGCAGGTATCGCCGCCAACCGGCATCGTCGCCAACGGCAATGCGGTGGTGACCGGCTTCTCCGGCGCGCTGCCGCCGGCCAGTATCGCGCCGGGTGTCGATCCTGCCGACAAGACGTTCATCGATCTGCAAGGACCGGCCGCGCGCGTTCTCGATCTGCAGGCGCCGGGCGCGCCGCCGCAGGCGCAATTGCTCACGGCGCCGAAGCCCTTCACGGTAACCGCCGGTCAGATCGGCCAGGTATTCGGCGTCGCGCTCGATAGTGCACCGCAGCCCAACATATTCGTCGCGGCGACCTCGGCCTACGGGTTGCCGATCGTCGTCCCTGGCGGCGCGGGTCAACCGGATCGCGTCAAGCAGGGCGCGCCCAACGCTGCCTTGATGACGGGCTTGTTCGGACCGTCGCAGCTCGGCGGCGGCCCCGGTTCGATCTGGCGGATCGATGGCACGACCGGCGAGGTTCGTCTGTTCGCAAATGTGGCGCTCGATGGCGCCTCCAATCCCGGCCCGGCGCTCGGCGGTCTCGCTTTCGATTCCGTCTCGAACACGTTGTTCGTCGCCGACCGCGCGACCGGAATGATCCACGCTTTGGATCCCGCCGGAACGGAACGCGGCCGCTACGATCACGGTGTCCAGGGGCGCGGTGCAGCGGGCTTGCCGCCTGTGCCCTATGACCCCGCCGGCCGTCTCGACATCTCGAGCCCGAAATTCCGCACCGGCGATCCCGGCACATGGGGCTATACCGCTTCGCCGCGATTGATCTTTGGTCTCGGCGTTCGCAACGGGCGACTCTATTATGCCGTCGCCGCGGGCTTGCAGATCTGGTCGGTGGCGATCGCGCCGGATTTCGGCGGCGATCCGCGCCTCGAACTCAGCGTCGCGCCCGGACCGGGGCCGAGCGAAATCGCCAGGATCACCTTCGACGACCAGGGCCGCATGCTGCTCGCCGAGCGCGCGGCTCCCAGCGGCGCCGCAGACTTCATGGCGCTAACCATGGAAGCGACCGGCCGCGTGCTGCGCTTTCTGCCGGCACCTCCCGGCACAGCCGGGCCGCAATGGCAGGAGCAGTCCGACGAATATGCGATCGGTTTCGCGCGGCAGATGCGCAACGGCAACGGCGGCGTTGCCGTCGGTTTCGGTTACGACGAACTGGGCCGCATCAATCGTGCGGCCTGCGGCCAATTTCTTTGGTCAACCGGCGAACAATTGCGCAATGCGATTGATCCTGCGCTCGCCGCGCTGCTCGCGCCGGGCGGCCCTGCGGAGGTCAACGGCCTGCAGGGCAATGAAATCACCGCCGTCGTGCCGGCCAACACGCCGCCGTGGCAAAGCTACTTTGTCGATTACGACGACCAGTTCCAGGACCCCGGCGCGCGCGGCCACATCGGCGACGTCGCGATCTTGCGCGTCTGCGGTCAGGCCGGCTTCATGCTGCCGGGCTGGTACCGGCCGCGGGTCGAGCTGCTGCCGGGATTCTTCTGGTATCGGATGCACGGCAAGAAGCCGCCGAAGCTCGATTGCCCGCCCGGCTCCGGCAATCAGTGCGCCTGTCCGCCCGGCACGACACAACAGCCCGGATTCCAGTGCTGCCCGGTGGGATTCTTTCCTGGCCCGAACGGGCAGTGCCAGTCGCCATGCCCGGACGGATCTACCGACCCCGGCCATGTCGAGGCGTGCTGGTTAGGTTTCGACCCGAACACAATCGATCCCAACGACCTGACCAAGTTGACCTGCCTGGATGGCACCAAGCCGGTCCACGATGCCAATGGCTATCATTGCGCGGCGTTCAAGATGCCGGTCTGTCCGGCCGGATACGAGCCTGATCCATCCAGCGCGCACGGCTGCAAGCCGACGGCTGCGGGGCAAGCTTGTTCGCAGCCGGGTCCAATTATGATCCAGCCTGGGCTCGACGGAAGTTGTCTGCAGCTCTGTCCGAGCGGATCCGCGGCTTTCTACGCCAACCAATGTTGCCCGGACGGCACGATGCCCGGACCCGATGGCAAATGCGACAAGCCAAAGCTGCCAGGCTGTCCGCCCGGCCAGCTGTCGTCGAAAGGCATCTGCTGCGAGCCAGGGACCAAGCCGCAGCCCGACGGCAGTTGCTTCCCGATGAAGAAGCCATGCCCGCCCGAGCAATTGTCGTCGAGCGGTCAATGCTGCCCGTCCGGCACCAAGCCGCAGTCAGACGGCAGCTGCGGTCAGCTGGCGGTTTGTCCGCCGGGCACGACCACCAACCCGGCCACCGGTGAGTGTTGCCTGCCGCCGAGCGCGGTAGCTGGCATCGCCGCAGCCTGCAGCTGTCCGCAAGGGCAATTCCTCGTCGACGGGAAATGCGTCACCAACGCCGCGCCGATCACGCAACCGGGCGCCTGCTTCACCGGCTATGTCAAACTGCCGAACGGCTCATGCTGCCTCGCGGCCCAGGCGACGGCGGGCGGGCAGTGCTGTCCGTCCGGACAGAAGCCTGATGCCGACAAGCGGAAATGCGTGCCCGGAGGTCCGGCATTCGTTCCCGGCGGCATTCATGCTCCCGCGCCGGTCATCGTGCCGCGCGGCAAACGAGGCGGCCGGGAGTTTGTCCCGCCACCGCCGCGGATCGTGGTTCGGCCGCCGCCGAAGCGGTTCGTCCCGCCGAAGCGCTTTACGCCGAAGCCGATTATTCGGCCGGCTCCGGTCGCGCCACGCTTCCGCCAACAACTCGATCGGTGATGTCAGTTCTGTCAGGAGGATCCATGATGCGAGAAAAATTCACGTCAGCGACCATCGCGAAGCGATCAGCATTCGCGATGGCTGGTCTTGTTCTTGCTGCCACAATAGATGTCGCCAGCGCGAGCATCTCGACGGGGTCGGCCGGCAACTCGACTTGGTTCAGCGTGCAACCATCCGTCAGGCTGGCGGAAGCGGCGGTGGTGACCAAGTCGAAGAATGTGAAGAAGCCGAAGGTGCGAGGATCAGGAAAGACCTGGCTCAATCCGCAGCCCGAGCCGCCAATGGGCCCCGCCAAAGTCGACAAGGGCGGAAACTGGCTGAACCCGCAGCCGGAGCCGCCGCGGCCGGTTACGGGCAGCAAGAAACTGAACTAAATTCACGCGTCGATGCGCATTTAGTTGTTCGCCCCGGGTGTCTTGTTGGGCTTCACCGTCGGCACGTTCTTCTTGTGAACTTCCGCCTTGCCGCCCCACGTCGGGCTGCCGGGGGGATTCTCGCACCGGCACTGCGTGGGGGTAGCTGGGGGACGGTTCTGTGGCTGCGGCGCGCAGACCCGCACCATCGGAAACGGACATTGTGCCGCCGATGCCGGTTGAACAGACGGCAACAGGGCGGCTGCGGCCAGCGTGAAAGCAAGTGTCATGCGCATCGTTGAACCCTCAAACCCTTGTGCCCCGTGTTTCATTCATATGCCTGCGCCGTCGCCCAACATTGATGTGAGTCAACCGATGGCGGCGCCAAGGCAGCGAAGCGAAATCATGCGATGCCTTGCGATTTGCACGTAAAACAAGAGTCGGTTTTGCGAAGAATCCTTCGCGGGAGACAGAATTCCGTACGATTGGCCGCATGTAGCGCTGTATTTGAACGATCGCCCGCTTGCAACCTCCTTAAATTATCTGGTTATGTCGGCGCCGGCCGTGCCGCGTGTGGGGGAAATACATGACCAATAACGGCGCAACGTCGCCCAACGACACTTCCGAATTCGATTACGTCATCGTCGGCGCAGGCTCGGCCGGATGCGTGCTTGCCAACCGCCTCAGCGCCGACGGCAAACATTCGGTGCTGCTGCTCGAAGCCGGCCCGAAGGATACCAATCTCTGGATCCACGTGCCGCTCGGCTATGGCAAGCTGTTCAAGGAAAAGACCGTCAACTGGATGTACCAGACCGAGCCCGAACCGGGGCTGAACGGGCGCCAGGTGTTTCAGCCGCGTGGCAAGGTGCTGGGCGGATCGAGCTCGATCAACGGCCTGTTGTACGTTCGCGGCCAGCACGAGGATTACGATCGCTGGCGGCAGCATGGCAACACCGGCTGGGGCTACGACGACGTGTTGCCGTATTTCAAGAAGGCCGAAGATCAGCAGCGTGGCTCAGACGATTTCCACGGCGCCGGCGGCCCGCTGCCGGTTTCCGACATGCTGCACGCCGATCCGCTGTCGGGGGCATTCATCAAGGCGGCGACCGAGGCCGGCATCCCCGCCAATCCCGATTTCAACGGCGCGAGCCAGGAAGGGGCCGGCTGGTTTCAGACCACGACGCGAAACGGCAGGCGGGCGAGCACGGCGGTGGCTTATCTTCGTCCCGCCAAGGGGCGCAGCAATCTGCGCGTCGAGACATCAGCGCTGGCGCAGCGTCTGCTGTTCGAGGGCCGTCGCGCCGCCGCTGTCGAATACCGGCAGAACGGGACTTTGCGCACCGCGCGGGCGCGCAAGGAAATCTTGGTCTCGAGCGGCGCGTATAACTCGCCGCAGCTGCTGCAGCTCTCCGGCGTCGGACCGGCGGAGCTGTTGAAGAGCCACGGCATCGGCGTCGTGCTCGACTCGCCCGGCGTCGGCAACGACCTGCAGGATCACATGCAGGTCCGCATCGTGATGCTTTGCGCGCAGCCGATCACGCTCAACGACATCCTCAATCATCCCGTCCGCCGGATCATGGCTGGCGCGCGCTATGCGGCGTTCCGCAAGGGCCCACTGACGATCGCCGCCGGCACCTCGGGCGCGTTCTTCAAGACCAACCCGCGGCTGGCCTCGCCCGACGTCCAGATTCACTTTCTGCCGTTCTCGACCGACAAGATGGGCGAAAAGCTGCATCCCTTTTCCGCCTTCAGCGCGTCGGTCTGCCAGGTGCGGCCGGAGAGCCGCGGTTCGCTTCGCATCCGAAGCGCCGACCCGATGGCGCCGCCGGAAATCCGCATCAACTACCTCGCGACCGAAACCGATCGCGCCGCCAATGTCGAAGGCCTCAAGATCCTGCGCAGGATCCTGGCCGCGCCGGCGCTCAAGCCCTTCGTGATCGAGGAGAAGGAACCGGGTGCGAAGGTGGTGAGCGACGAGGACCTGCTGGCGTTCTGCCGGCTGCGCGGCAACACGGTCTATCATCCGACCTCGACCTGCCGGATGGGCAACGATCCGCTGGCGGTGGTCGACCAGCGGCTTCGCGTCCGCGGCATCGAGGGCCTGCGCGTCGTCGATGCCTCCGTCATGCCGGACCTGGTATCCGGCAATACCAACGCCCCCGTCATCATGATAGCCGAGAAGGCGTCCGACATGATCCTGCAAGACGCGCGGTAGCGCGGCCTGCGCGCCGCCGCGTCCTGGAGCGGAACTCTATCTCGACGGCAGCGCTTCGAGCAGCGAGCCGGCCGGATCGAGGTTGAACCTGATCCGGACGATGTCCGCTTTGGGAACGGCCACATTGATAGAGGCCCTGGAGCCTTGCCCTGATCGTACCAGGCGCAGCCCGCAGCCGGATCCCGGCAGGTCCCCCCGACAAAGATTCAACGTGACAATGTCCCGGCATTTAGATAGTTCGTATGCGAACTAAATTTTGAGAGCCTGTCCTAGTGAGCTTCCGTCAGGACCGCCGCCTGGTCTTCTTGCTCAACGTCGCGCAGCGCCGGCTGCAGCGGTGGGTGGCGACGCGGACCGAGAAGAGCGGGGTTACGGCCGCGCAGTCCGGCTTGCTTTTCATCCTGGGCCGGCGGGACGGCATGCTGATGGGCGAGGCGGGGGCGGCGCTCGACCTCGGACCACCGGGCATCAGTGGGCTGGTGGACCGGATGACGACGGCGAACCTGATCCAGCGGCGCGCCGATCCGGATGACGGGCGCGCGTGGCGCCTTTGGCTGACCTCCGCCGGCCGCGCGGCGCTCGCGCGCTCGAAAGCAGGGCTTTCCGACATCAACGCCCGTCTCACCGAGGGGTTCACCGACGCGGAAATCGACGTCGTCGCGCGCTGGCTCGCCAGTTTGCAAAGCAAATTTCCAAGAGGAGAAGATGAATGACTGAACATATCAAGCTCGAAAACGACGGCGGGATTTTGAGTCTGACGATGGCGCGGCCGGACAAGAAGAATGCCCTGACCAACGCGATGTACGGCGCGTTGGCCGATGCGATCGAAGGTGCGGAGACCGACCCCGCCGTCCGCGTCCTGCTGATCCGGGGCGAGGGGGACATGTTTACGGCCGGCAACGATGTCGGCGAGTTCGCGGCCATTGCCGCTGGCGGTGTCCAGGGCGAGCGGCACGTCGGCCGCTTCCTGCAGGCCATCGCCCGATCGAGCCGCCCCTTGGTCGCAGCGGTGCAAGGGCGCGCCGTCGGCATAGGCACCACGATGTTGCTTCATTGCGACCTGGTGGTGCTCGCCGAGAATGCGCTGCTTTCAACGCCGTTCGTCAACCTGGCCTTGGTGCCGGAAGCCGCATCCAGCCTGCTGATGCCGCTCCGCATCGGCTATGCGCGTGCCTACGAGATGTTTGCTCTCGGCGAACCGGTGGATGCCAGGTCCGCGGTCACGTGGGGTCTCGCCAACCGGGTCGTGCCGTTGGACAAGCTTGATGCCGAGGCAAAGACTCTCGCCGCGCGTCTGGCCAGGCAGCCGGCGGGGGCGCTCGGCATGACCAAGCGGCTGATGCGGAATCCGGAGGTGCTGATGGCGCAGATCCTCGCGGAAAGCGAACGGTTCGCCGAGCGTCTGAAAACCGTGGAGGCGCGAGAGGCCTTCATTGCATTCGCCGAGCGCCGGCCATCGGACTTCCTGAAGCTCGCGGATGCGCGCTAGCGCGGAGGCATGGTGGCGATTGCGGCCGTTCTTGCGTCAAGACCTTGCCCGCACAGTCCTCCGGTCTGGCGACAAGGTCGAGCGGCAGGGAATTCTCAGAAGATCTTGCCGGGATTGAGAATGCCGGCCGGATCGAGCGCCGTCTTGAGCCGCCGCATCACCGCGAGCTCACTGTCGTTTCGGCAGACCGACAGATAGGATTTCTTCTCCAGTCCGATGCCATGCTCGGCCGAGACGGAGCCGCCGAGCTTGCCCAGCGGGGCGTAGACCAGGGCCTCGATCTTCGGCCGCAACGCCAAATAGTCCTTCAGCGGCACCTGCACGATGACGTGGAGGTTGCCGTCGCCGAGATGACCGAAGATCCAGAGCTTGTGGTCGCCGATCGTGGACTGCAGATCTCCCTTCAAGGCGGCGACATATTGCTCCATCGCACTGATCGGCAGCGAAATGTCGAATACCACGGGCATGCCGCCGACCACGACTTGCGCGACATCGTCGCGCAGCGCCCAGAACGCGCGACGGTCGTTTTCGGATTGGGCGACGGCGGCGTCTGAAATCAGCCTCGCTTCCAGCGCCGATTCCAGTGCCGCCACGAAGCGTTCGGAGTCGAGTCTCGCGTTGGCGCCGAGGCTTTCGACCAGGACGTAATAGGGATGGTCCTGGCTGACCGGCGGCTTGCCCTTGGCGGGCGCCGACGTCACCAGGCGGTAGAACGATTGCCACATCACCTCGAAGGCCGACAGCGAGCCGCTCAGGTTCTGGTCCATGTGCTTGAGCAGTTTCGGCAGGCAATCGAAATCCGCAACCGCGACGATCGCGACGTCCTGCGCGGCCGGCTTTTCCCGCAGCCGCAACACCAGCCGCGTGATCACCCCGAGCGTGCCCTCGGAGCCGATGAAGACCTGCTTGAGGTCGTAACCGGTATTGTTCTTGATCAGGTGGTTCATCGATGAGACGACGGTGCCGTCCGCCAGCACCACTTCGAGGCCGAGGATCATGTCGCGGGTCATGCCGTAGCGGATCACGCGGTTGCCGCCGGCATTGGTCGCGGCGTTGCCGCCGATGGTTGCGCTGCCGCGGGCGCCGAGGTCGAGCGGAAAACTCAGGCCGTGCTCCTCGACGGCTTCCTGCAGCGTCTGTAGCACTACGCCGGCCTGAACCACGGCGGTGCGCTGCACTGGGTCGATGTCCTCGATGGCGCGCATCCGCTCCATCGACAGGATCACCTCGGCGGGCGCGGCATCGGCGCCGTGAACGAGACCGGTGAGGCCGCCCTGGGTCACGACGGCAATGCCATGGTCATGGCACCAGCGCAGCACACGCGAGATCTCCTCGGTGGTTCGCGGGCGCACCAGCGCTTGCGCCTGCAGATTGTCCCAGCGCAGCGCGCCGGCGGATCGCTTGGCGACTTCGGCAGCGTCCAGCACGCCGCCTTTGCCGACGATTCCGGTGAGGGCATCGATCACAGGCATGGCGGCTTCCTCAGGTCATCGCTTCGATCAGGCGCGGCCCCTTGTGCTTCATCGCCGCCTCGTATTGTGCGGCGAATTCTTCCGCCGTGGTGGCGCGGCTGGCCTCGACGCCGAGGCCGTCGGCGATCTTGGTCCAGTTCATTTCCGGATTGTGCAGGTCCATCATCGCCAGCGCATTGGCGCCGGGCGTGCCGGCGCCGACGCGCTGCAGTTCGTAATTGAGGATCGCATAGGAGCGGTTGGCGTAGATCACGAC
>JBAQER010000134.1:0-3617 GCA_049286845.1 Bradyrhizobium sp. | reverse complement strand
GCGCAGGATCTCGCG
The DNA here is from genome assembly GCA_049286845.1 of Bradyrhizobium sp. Classification (GTDB taxonomy): domain Bacteria; phylum Pseudomonadota; class Alphaproteobacteria; order Rhizobiales; family Xanthobacteraceae; genus Bradyrhizobium. The sequence goes on along the minus strand of JBAQER010000134.1, from coordinate 3,602 downwards.
GTAGCGATCCTCCACCGCGGTGGCGGGCTCGTTGACCAGCGCGTTTTCCATCCAGCCGTCGAGCATGATCCGGGCCGACGGAAACGCCGATGCGTCGCCGCGCGCGCGCAGCATCGCGGCCAGCCGCGTCACGGTCTGGCCGCGCATCGCCGCCACAGCGACGGCGAGTTCCGCGGTTTCGCGTTCGATAGCGTCGCACCAGTGGTCGTCGTAATTGCGCACCTCCAAGAGCCGGTTGCGCGAGCGCAAGGAGCGGTCGAGCGCCGACACCCGGCTGGAATGCTCAGAGTCGATCGCCAGCACTAGGCGGTCGAAGAACCGCCGCCGCTCCGAGGCCGCCCCGAGAAACAATCCGTCCATCGAGGGCGTCAGCCACACCATGCGCAGATGGTCGCCGAAGGCAGTGGCCGAACCGACCGGCTCGCGGTCGATCCGGCAGCGCCGGCTGGTGGCCGCACCCTCACTGCCGGGCGGGTCGATGCCGGTGCCGAGCGTCGCCAGCCCGAGCGCGCCCTCGACCTCGGCGGATACCGCCCAGGAGCCGTCGCCCTGGATGTCGGCGACATCGTCGAGCGTGGCGCGGCGCAGGCCGCGGCCGGGCGACAGAAACGAGATCGCCTCGATGCAGTTGGTCTTGCCGGCGCCGTTGGGACCGACCAGCACCACCATATCGCCGCGCGTCGCCAGACTCGCCGCGCGATAATTGCGGAAATGCGTCAGGCTGAGGCGACGGATGCGGGAGGCGGTCATGGCTTATCGTCATTGCCGGGCTTGACCCGGCAATCCATCGTCCGCGTTAGCGGACAATTTCTTCGTATAGATCTCGCCAATCCGGATTGCTCGCGGCGATCAGATCGATTTTCCACTCGCGCGACCAATGCTTGATATTCTTTTCACGTTGAAGCGCTGCAGCTATGCTTTCGTGCGATTCAAAGTACACTAACGTCTTGATGCCGTACCGCTTGGTGAAACTCTCGGCCAAGCCCTCACGATGCTCGTAGACTCGCCGCACCAGATTGTTCGTCACGCCGATATACAGCGTTCCTCCGGGTTTACTGGCGAGGATGTATACCCAATAGGTCATTTTACGAAGTGGATGGATTGCCGGGTCGAGCCCGGCAATGACGAATTAGCTGCGGTTTCCTACACCCGCATCGGCATCAGCACGTAGAGCGCGCCCTTGGAATCCTTGTCCTGGACCAGCGTCGGCGAACCGGGATCGGCCAGTTTCAGCACCGCGACCTCGCCCTCGATCTGGGCGGCGATATCCAGGAGATAGCGCGAATTGAAACCGATATCGAGCGCGTCGGAGGCGTATTCGACCTCAAGCTCTTCGGTCGCACTTCCGGAATCCGGATTGGTCACCGACAGCACCAGCTTGCCCGCGGACAGCGCCAGTTTCACCGCGCGGCCGCGCTCGCTGGAAATCGTCGAGACGCGATCGACCGCGGCCTCGAAATCCTTCTTGTCGACGATCAGTTCCTTGTCGTTGTTCTGCGGAATGACGCGGCCGTAGTCCGGAAAGGTGCCGTCGATCAGTTTCGAGGTCAGCACCACATTGCCGATGGTGAAGCGGATCTTGCCCTGCGACAGCTCGATCCCGACCTCGGCCTCGTTGTCCTCGATCAGCCGCTGCACTTCGCCCACGGTCTTGCGCGGCACGATCACGCCGGGCATGCCGTCCGCACCCTTGGGCAGGGGCAGATCGATCTGCGCCAGCCGATGCCCGTCGGTCGCGACCGCGCGCAAGGTCGCGGCCTTGGCGCTGCCGGCGGTGTGCAGATAGATGCCGTTGAGATAGTAGCGGGTCTCCTCGGTCGAGATTGCAAACTGGGTCCGGTCGATCAGCCGCTTCACGTCGGCGGCGGCCAGCGTGAACGAATGCGTCATCTCGCCGGCGGCGAGATCCGGAAAATCGTTTTCGGGCAGGGTCTGCAGCGTGAAGCGCGAGCGGCCGGCGCGGATCGCCAGCATCGAGCGGTCGCCGTCGCCTTCCAGCACGATCTGGGCGCCGTCGGGCAGTTTGCGCACGATGTCGTAGAACATGTGCGCCGGCACCGTGGTGGAGCCGCCGGTCGCGGTTTCCGCCGGAAGCGTCTCGGTGACCTCGAGGTCGAGGTCGGTGGCCTTCAGCGACAGCCGCCCGCTTTCGGCGCGGACCAGCACGTTGCCCAGGATCGGAATGGTGTTGCGGCGCTCGACCACGCGATGGACGTGGCCCAGCGATTTCAGGAGTTGCGCGCGCTCGACGGTAACCTTCATTGCAATACCCGCCTGATCCCTAAGATGGAAAAGCCGGGCGGCCCAAAGGCGCGCCGCGGCATTTGAAACCCGAAAAGCCTGATCGGAGCTGGATTTGACCAAACCCGCGGGGGGACCGCAAGGTGGCGCGGATGGCCCTTGAGCGCAAGAGAAAGGCGGGGCCGTTCCCCACGTTTTGCCAGGAAATCCGCGCGCCGGGGCCCACAGCCACCGGCGCTTGTCGATGCAGAAGCCGTCGACCGCCGTACTGCAAAGACCCAGCCGCGGCGCCGGGGCCCCGGCGTGCGCCGGGACGACGATTTGAAGCGCCTCCGTCACGGGACGGAGAAAATTCTACTCCTGCAATTGACGCTTCAGCGATTCCACCTCCTCGGAGAGGGCAATGTCCTTGGAGACCAGGGCCTCGATCTTGCGCACGGCATGCAGCACCGTGGTGTGGTCGCGTCCGCCGAAGCGGCGGCCGATCTCGGGCAGCGAGCGCAGCGTCAGAGTCTTCGCAAGATACATCGCGACCTGGCGCGGGCGGACCACATTCGCGGTACGGCGCGAAGACAGGAGGTCGGAGCGGCTGACATTGTATTGCCGGGCCACCACCCGCTGAATATCCTCGATCTTGATGCGCTTGGGTTCCTGCGGACGGATCAGGTCGCGCACCTCGCGCTCGGCCATCTCCAGCGTCACCGGCTGGGCGTTGAGCTTGCTGTGCGCCAGCAGGCGGTTGATGGCGCCCTCGAGGTCGCGGCCGTTATGGGTGATGGTGCGCGCGAGATAGTCCAGCACCGGCGCCGGCACGTCGAAGCTCGCATGATGCGCGCGGGCGGCGGCGACGCGCGATTTGAGGATTCCGAGCCGCAGTTCCTCGCCGAGCGAGCCCATCTCGACGACGAGACCGCCGGCCAGGCGCGAGCGCACGCGGTCGTCAAGGCTCTCGAGATCCGACGGCGGACGGTCCGCCGCGATCACGACCTGGCGGCCGGCGTCGATCAGCGCGTTCAGGGTGTGACAGAATTCGGCCTGGGTCGATTTGCCCTGCAGGAACTGCAGATCGTCGATCACCAGCACGTCGATGCCGCGCAGGGCCTCCTTGAACGCCAGCGCAGTCTGCGTTTTCAGCGCCGCGACGAAGCCGTACATGAACTTCTCCGCGGTGAGATAGAGCACCTTGCGCTCGCTGCCGGAATTGCCGGCCCATGTCACCGCCTGCAGCAGATGGGTCTTGCCGAGCCCGACGCCGGCATGGATGTAGAGCGGATTGAACATCACCGGGTCGCCACGACGGGCGACGGCCACTTGTTTGGCGGCGGCTTGCGCGAGCGTGTTGGAGCGGCCGACTACGAAGC
>JBAQER010000133.1:0-4795 GCA_049286845.1 Bradyrhizobium sp. | reverse complement strand
GCCCCAAACCAAAAATATCGAAAACAACCCCATGCAAAGTAAGTCGACGGTATCTGGACCCCCGCTTTCGCGGAGGACGACAACCTTGGATGTCAGTCCGGCCGGTTGAGCGAGGCCACCGGCATCGACGCCGCGCCGCCGGCAGCGCGCGGGTTATCCTTGCGCGCCAGCATCTGCTTGAGGTAGCCGACATTGGCGGCGGCTTCCTCGGCCGGCAGGTCGGCCTTGACGATTTCCTCGGCCTCGGCGAAGCGGCCCTGCAGGCCGACTACGAGGCCCAGATTCTGCCGCACCCGCGCGTCGGCGCGCGCGTTGCCATAGGCCTTGCGCAGGGTCGCTTCGGCCTTCGGCAGGTCCCTGGAGAGAACGTAGGACAGCCCGAGATTGGACAGCACCGACGGCTCGTCGGGCACGATCCGCAAGGCGCTGGCGTAATAGCGGCGGGCCTCTTCATGCCGGCCGAGCTGATCGAGCGTGGTTCCCTGTACCGACAGGATGCGCCAGTCCGGATTGTCGGGCGTATGGGCGCGGGTGAGGACGTCGAACGCGCGCTGGAAGCTGCCGTTATCGGCGAGCGCCCGGCCGTAGCCGGCGAGCAGCGCCTTGTGGCTCGGATGGGCGATGGTGGCCTGCTCGAACACGGCAACGGCCTGGGCGCGCTGACCAGTGGAGCGGAGCGCCTGACCATAGCGCAGGGCGGCTTCGGGATCCTTGGGGTTGGCGCGATAACGCTCGCCATAGGCGTCTACCGAGCGCCGCGGATCGGCATCGGGGCCGGGACTGGGACTGGCTTCGGCCTTCGAGGTGATCGAGCCGGTGATGTCGGACATGGTCTGGCAGCCGCCGAGGCTCGCGGCCAAAATCGCCGTCGCGGCCGCGGACGCAAGAAGCCGGGCAAGGCTGGAGGGCTGACGCATGATACTTTTAACTCACGGGCGAATTGACCGGGCCGAACGCGCCAGCAATAGACTGTTAACCCTAACGTCTGGTTAATTGACGCCCGGCGCCCGACTCTCCTCTGCTCCGCCCTGCCCCCGCCATTTCAATGGAAGACCGAAAACCGCATGCCATCCGTATTCGAGACCGCGCCCACAGCCGCAGCCATTCCCATCACCTTTGCCACCAAGGCGACATGGGACGCGATCTGCGCCGGCCTGCCCGCGCAAGCCCGGCAGTTCGCGCTCGCCAACGGCTTTGCCGCCAAGCCCGGGGCCTGCCTGACGCTGCCGTCGGCGGACGGACAGATCGCACAGGTGCTGTTCGGTCTCGAGGATGGGGCCAGCAAATCCCGCGACCTGTTCCGGCCAGGCTCCCTGCCCGGCCTGCTGCCGCCGGGCGTCTACCGTTTTGCCAATTCGCCGCATGATGCGCGCCTCGCCGCGCTGGCGTTCGCGCTCGGCAGCTACCGCTTCGGCCGCTACCGCAAGGCGGATGCGCCCGGCGTCCGGCTGGTGCCGCCCGCAGGCGTCGACACGGCCGAGATCGCGCGGATGGCGGAAGCCGCTGCCCTTGCCCGCGACCTCATCAATACGCCGTCGAACGACATGGGACCGGAGGAACTGGCGCAGGCCGCCCAGGAGCTCGCCAGCCGCTTTGGCGCCAGTTTCAGCGTCATCGTCGGCGAGGACCTGACGCGGCAGAATTTCCCGCTGATTCACGCGGTGGGCATGGCGTCCTCCCGCGCGCCCCGGCTGATCGACCTCCAATGGGGCGATCCCGCCCACCCCAAGGTGACGCTGGTCGGCAAGGGCGTCTGCTTCGATACCGGCGGGCTCGACCTCAAGCCATCAGCCGGCATGCTGATCATGAAGAAGGACATGGGCGGCGCCGCCAACGTGCTGGCGCTGGCGCAGATGGTGATGGATGCGAAGCTCAAGCTGCGGCTGCGCGTCCTGATTCCGGCGGTCGAGAACGCGGTCGCCGGCAACGCGTTCCGGCCGCTCGACATCTTCAAATCGCGCAAGGGCCTCACGGTGGAGATCGGCAACACCGACGCCGAGGGCCGGCTGGTGCTGGCCGATGCGCTGGCGCTGGCCTGCGAGGACAAGCCTGATCTGCTGATCGATCTGGGCACGCTGACGGGTGCGGCGCGGGTGGCGCTGGGACCGGATTTACCGCCCTTTTACACCAATGATGAGACGCTGGCGCAGGACGTCGCGCGTTGCGCAAGAGCGGAGAACGATCCGATGTGGCGACTGCCGCTGTGGCCGGCCTACGATACCTGGCTCGATTCGAAGGTCGCCAACGTCAACAATGCGCCATCGGGCACCTTTGCGGGCTCCATCACCTGCGCGCTGTTCCTGCAGCGCTTCGTCGAGGATACGACGCGCTGGCTGCATGTCGATATCTACGGCTGGACGCCCTCGGCCAAACCGGCGCGTCCCGAGGGCGGCGAATGCCAGGCCGCGCGCGCGATCTACAAGCTACTGGGCGAACGCTATGGATGATCCGCGGCTGACGCCGGCGCGTCCCGATCTCGCCGCGAAATATCTCGAAGGCAAGGTCAAGGCGGCGCGCTTCGTCACCGGCGAGGAATTCGAGATTGCGGAAGCGATCGCGCCGCTTCACATCGGGCCGTCGGCCGATTCGGAGTTGGCGACGCAGGCGCTCAAGGGCGAGCGCGTCACGATCTATGACCGCAACAATGAAGGTTTTGCCTGGGGCCAACTGAATGGCGACGGCTATGTCGGCTGGCTGCCCGACCGCGCGCTGGCAAGGCCAAAGGGCGCGCCGACGCACAAGATCACGAGCTTGCGGACCTTCGCCTTCCCGGGCCCTTCGATCAAATTGTCGCCCGCCGAGACGTTGCCGATGGGCGCGCTGATAACGGTGATGCGCGAGGAAGGCCCGTTCGCCGTGACGCGGGAGGGATGGTATCTGCCGCGCATGCATGTCGATGTCCTCGATGAGATGGCGGAAGATTTCGTCGCGGTCGCCGAACGCTTCGTCGGCACTCCGTATCTCTGGGGCGGCAAGAGCAGTTTCGGCATCGATTGCTCCGGCCTGGTGCAGGTGTCGCTCAACGCCGCCGGCACCGGCTGCCCGCGCGACAGCGACATGCAGCGCGGCGGCCTCGGCCGCTTGTTGGGACTGGCGGAAGCCAGCTATTTGCAGCGCGGCGACCTGATCTTCTGGAGCGGCCATGTCGCGATCGCGCGCGACGCCGACTCTATCGTGCACGCCAATGCGCATCACATGGCGACCGTGATCGAGAACACCCGCGATGCCATCGCCCGCATCAAGGCCGCCGGCAGCGAAGTCAGGGCGATCAAAAGGCTGGTTTGAGGCTAGAGTGCTTTTGAAGTGTAGTGGCTACATCCTTCGAGACGCGCGCAAGAGCGCGCTCCTCAGGATGAGGTCTGCCAGACCCTCGTGGTGAGGAGCGCGGCAACGCCGCGCGTCTCGAACCATGAGGCCGCGAGATACCCGAACGTCATTGGACTGATCTCAAAATGCTCTACGTCGCCGCTGCCCCGCCCGGTGCGGCTTCCAGCCGGAACGCGGCGGCGAACAGCGCGCGGGTGTAGTCGGTCTTCGGATTCTTGAACAGTTCCGAGGCCGGCCCCTCCTCGACCACCTTGCCGTAACGCATCACGATCAGATGGCTGGCGAGCGAAGCGACCACGCGCAGATCGTGCGAGATGAACATGTAGGTGAGGTCGCGCTTGCGCTGCAGTTCGCGCAACAGGTCGACCATCTGCGCCTGGAACAGCATGTCGAGTGCGCTGGTCGGCTCGTCCAGCACCACGAAATTCGGCTCCAGCACCGCGGCGCGGGCGATCGAGATGCGCTGGCGCTGGCCGCCGGAGAATTCGTGCGGATAGCGGAACCGCGTCGCCGGATCCATGCCGACGTCCTTCAAGGCCTTGATGACGCGGGCCTCACGCTCTTCTTCCGAGAGCGCGCGCTGGTGCACGCTGAGGCCTTCGGCGACGATGTCACCGACCGACATCCGCGGGCTGAGCGCCCCGAACGGATCCTGGAACACGATCTGCATGTCGCGGCGGAAGGGGCGCATCGCCTTGAAGCGCAGGCCCTGGATATCCTTGCCGAGGAACACGATCGGGCCGTCGGAGGAAATCAGCCGCAACAGCGCCAGCCCCAGCGTGGTCTTGCCGGAACCGGATTCGCCGACCACGCCCAGCGTCTCGCCCTTGCGCACGGAGACGCTGACGCCGTCGACCGCCTTGATGTGCCCAACCGTCTTGCGCAGCAAGCCGCGCTTGATCGGAAACCAGACCTTCAGGTCGTCGGATGAGATCACCACGGGATTGCCCGGCCGCGGCGGCGCCGGATCCGGCTTCGGCTCGGCCGCCAGCAGCGCCTTGGTGTAGGGATGCTTCGGCGCGGTGAAGACCTGTTCCACCGGGCCCTGCTCGACGATCTTGCCGCCGTTCATGACGCAGACGGTGTCGGCGATGCGGCGGACGATGCCGAGGTCGTGGGTGATGAACAGCAGGCTCATGCCGAGCCGGGCGCGGATTTCCGCCAGCAGCGCCAGGATCTGCGCCTGCACGGTGACATCGAGCGCGGTGGTCGGCTCGTCCGCGATCAGGAGATCGGGCTCGTTGGCGAGCGCCATCGCGATCATGACGCGCGGGCGCTGGCCGCCGGACAGTTGATGCGGATAGCTGGCGAGGCGGGTTTCCGGATCGGGAATACCGACCTGCGTCAGCAATTCCAGCGTCCGCGCCCGCGCTTTGGCGCCGCTGATGCCGCTGTGCAGCTGCAGGATCTCGCCGATCTGCGACTCGATCGAATGCAGCGGATTGAGCGAGGTCATCGGCTCCTGGAA
>JBAQER010000132.1:0-2222 GCA_049286845.1 Bradyrhizobium sp. | reverse complement strand
CCTTTTCCTGCATGGAGGCTGACCCGGGCAACTCCGCCACTGCGTGTTCGGCGGTATTCACGGCTTCGAGCACGCGGTCGGCCATGTAGTCAACTAGCGACACGAGAAAGTGACCGCTGCCCATGGCCGGGTCGCAAATTTTTAGTTCCAGCATTTGCGTCGCTGGGTCGAGCCCGTCGAGCACTCCTAAGTCACCCACGTTGAGTGACGCCTTCTTGCGCCACTTGGCCGTTTGACTTTGAAACGCGTGCAATCTTTCGTCAGCCAAACGGCCGACCGACTCTCTAAGAATCAGATGTACTAGGTCCTCATGGGTGTAGTAGCTGCCCGAAACCTTTCGCGCAAAGCTTGCTGGCCTCGCAACAACGCGGTCGCGGTTGTCCGTGTCGACGACCAGCGTGTACTCGAGCAGGCGCTCATAAATACCGCCTAAGTGGGAAACGGACAAGTCTCGGTAGTTGATCCACGCCTTGAGCACGTCCTGCCGACGTGACAGCGAGTCGATCAATGGTGCCATGACCGCGTCTGGCACCTTAGTGCGCACGAGCACCGGCGAACGCCGGCGATCGAATAGGCCGCCGTTGTAGGCGGGCATGCCAACTGAGTCGTCGCCTTCGTCGATGAGAAAAAAAGTCTGGGCCAACTCTCCCCAGATGCGTGCAATGGTCTTGGAGAACGGCGCACCCGCGTCGCGCTTGTCCCGCACTTCTTCGCGAATCCGACGCAGGCTGTAGGGTTGGTAGCGCGCGTCGCGCACAGGCAGCAGGCCCCTGTCTTCCGCATAGAAGAGAAAGAGAAGTCGGTACAGCAGTACCAGCGCAGCCTCGCGCACGTCCTGAAGGTATTCGGGGGAAGGCACCTGGCGTTTGCTGCTGCCATACCCCACCGTGACGGTACGGGCTTGCACGTCCCCCTTGGCGATAGCGTTTGCGAGGTCAGGGAATATCTCGTCGAAGACCCGAGCACCAAGGTCTTGCGAAACTGTTTCTTCGTATCGCCGAGCCTCGCCTAGGGCGTACGCGTGGAAAGTCTGCCCCTGCGCTTCCGTCCACGTTTGCGGCAGAAAGGCGGCCCGGTGAAACAGCAGGAAGAACAGCTTCAGGCCGTGCGCAGTGGAATAGCCGTCAAGTTCCCGTTGAATCCCCTCCAGATCAAGAAGGGCGGCGACGTCGATTTCCAGAAACTCTTCGACCCGCGAACGCGCGTCCTGCCAGTAGAGGCGCCACAGTGCGCCGTTGGTAAGAATTCCCCACTTGACCTTCCGGTCTGAAGCCAACTCTGCGCGACTGAGGTAGCGTAGCATCTGCGACGAGGGCGCGCCCGGGTCAAAGGCGGCGTCCTTGTCGTCGCCGCGGTCAAGAGCCCGCATCCAGCGCTTGGCTTCAAGTATCGCCAACCCGTGGCGGTAGCGGCGGTCGTCGCGGGCCTCTGCCTTGGCCGCCGTCATCGACGGCGTGTCGGGAAAGAGCAAGACGTCGGGGACGTCCTCGCGCCGCTTGCCTGACAAGTTGACCTGCGGCAGGTAGTCGTCGCCCCAGCCGAGCTCCACCAAGACCTTCTCGATGACGACCTTTTCGGTTTGCGCCTCGTTGATCGATGAGTTCGCGTTCAACCCGGCATAGATCTTCCGCATGCCGTCGATAAACTTACCCAAATGCTCGTCGGAAAGAGCTTCCCATGGCGCCGTTTCGGTGAGTCCCCGCTGGAGAAAGTCCTGAGTAAGTAGCTGCCCCTGCATGGTCGTTGTAGGTCATTGTTGAGTGCGAGGCCTCAGTGTAATGGGAGGATGCCTTCCACGACGCGATGGGGATTGCGCCTGCATGGTGCTGGCCCAGCCGCCGCTTGACGACGGGTGCCACATACTGGCCCAAATCCCCGTCGGACTCAGGCTGCACCACACGATGATGGGCGGCAGCCAATCTGCGCGCCCTGGTCGCCAAGAGAGACCCGGGTGCCGCTTCATCGACTGACTGAGTCTGCTCCACGAACGACGCCAGGTTTTCCAGCATGGCCGTGTCGCGCCGCTCGATGGCGCGGTCCAGCGCCACGTTGACCCGCCGCTCGATCTCGCCGGCGGTGATGAAGTCGTCCTGCGTGGCCGGGTCGGGACGCGAACCCGCCCCCTCCGGGGGCCTGGCGCCGCGGGTCAGCTCCTGCGCCGCCTGCACCGCCGATCGCGGGGCTTGTCCGCGCCCTGGCTCGGCGGCGCGTCGGCCTGGCCC
>JBAQER010000131.1:0-5602 GCA_049286845.1 Bradyrhizobium sp. | reverse complement strand
GGAGCGGTGCGATCTCGGCAATCTCATTCCCAAGCTCGACCGGACCGAGCGCTGGGACAGGGAGCTTTCGCTCGGCGAACAGGAGCGCCTCGCGTTCGCGCGTCTCCTGCTGCACAAACCGGGATGGGTCTTTCTGGACGAAGCGACAGCCGCACTCGACGAAGACAGCCAGCGCCGCGTCATGCGCCTGTTCGACGATGAGCTGAAGCAGACGACCGTAATGAGCATCGGTCACCGTCCTGATCTTGCCGTCTACCACACCCGGACGCTTCAGCTCGTTCATGGAGTTGACGGTGATCGCCTCAAGCTCAAGCCGCCCCCTGTCCCACCTCCGCCGCGGCGCTGGCTGCAACGGCTCGACGACTGGCTGGTGAGCATCCGGTGATAATGCGAGTCCGGTTTCGCGCACCGACATCATTGATTTGGGTCAAGCGGGTCTGGCGATCTTCGCAGCAGCATGATAATCAGTAGAAGCGGCGTTTCGCCAGGCAGTTGTTCGGCATCGGACGCCGGCCGGACCGAGATTGAGACAGTAACATCGCCACCGAACCGGAAAGGGAGATGCTGTAATGTCACTTGGAACCATCATTCTGATCATTTTGGTGATTGCCTTGCTGGGCGGCTTTAGCGGAATCGGCGGCGGTCCGTTTTACGGTACCGGCTACTACGGGGGCGGCGGTCTTGGCCTCGTGATTGTCATTCTTTTGATCTTGCTGTTGCTGGGCAAGCTTTGACCAAGCGAAGATCAAGAGAGAGCATCCTCCCGGCGGCATTGCCAACTGGCGAGCGGTTCTGCTCCGACACGTAGCCGTTCAACCAAGCCTCAGATACGGAGGCGTGTGCTGAAGCTGACACCAGCCGCCGGCGCGAAAGCATTTGTCCCCACCTCCGTCTTGCTGCAACGGCTGCATGATGAGGCGCCGCCAGATCGCTTCACGCTGGACTGGGTGATGCGGTCGCACTGATGGCGGTCTGGGAGACGATCCGCGGCGCGGAATGGATCTACGGCCTCTGGTAACTCATCGCGGTGGCGACCCCGTGCACTGGAGGTGCGCAAGTATCGCGACCAGCTCCTCATATTTGAATGGCTTTTTCAGCACAGGCCGGTCGGAATAGCCGTCTCCCACACCGTGACCGGTGTTGCCGGTCGAGTAGATGAAGGGTATTCCGCGCGCCGAAAGCGCCTCCGCCACCGGATGGCTGTCGTTACCGCTCAGGTCCATATCCAGGATGGCGACGTCGAAGACCTGCGCGTCAATCAGGGTGAGGGCCCGGTCGACTGTCGCGGCAGAGGTCACCGACGTGCATCCAAGATCGGCCAGCATGTCTTCGATCATCATGACGACCAGCATTTCATCCTCGACAACGAGGATTTGCCGACCGGAAAGCAGCTTATCCATCGCGAGCACTTCCTGGTACGGGGATGTCCATCGTGCAGACAACGCCCTCCGGCCGGTAGTCGAGATGCACGGTTCCTGCCAGCTCATGGGCCAGACCACGCTCGATCACCCGCGATCCGAACCCCTTGTGTGACGGCGGCGTGACCCCAGGACCGCCTTTCTCCTGCCACTTCAAGACCAGCCGCTGGCCGGCCGGCGCAGGCTCCATCGTCCACGTGATCAGGATCGATCCAGCTGCATTGGACAATGCGCCGTATTTCACGGCATTCGTCGCGAGTTCATTGAACGCAACGCCAAGGGCCAGGGCAGCCTTTGGCGGGAAACGGATGTTCTCACCCCTGATCAGAATCCGATCGGCCCGGCCGCCCGAGACCAGGAACGGCTCGACGGCATCGTGAACGATATCGTGCAGCCCGGCACTTTCCCATTTTTCACGGGTTAACAGGTCGTGCGAGCGGGAGAGCGCAAACAGGCGGGACTCGATAGACTCACGGATGGCCTTGGGATCGGAGGATGTCCGCAACGTCTGCCAGACAATCGATTGCACCGTTGAAAGAGTATTCTTTACGCGATGGTTGAGCTCGTCGATCAGCATCCTGGACTGGATTTCATTCTCCATGTGCCGGGTGAGATCGACAAACGAGGCAAAATACTGAACGATCTCGCCGCGCTCGTTACGAACCGGGGTGATGAAGACTGCAGACCAGAACTCGCTACCGTCCTTGCGGCGGTAGCGGACTTCCGCCCCGCTATTTGACACCCCCTCGAATTCGGCCTTGATCCGCGCCAAAGCCTCCGCATCGGCGCTGTGGGCCAGGAGAAAATTGAAGCTCTTGCCGAGAACTTCGTCGCGGCCATACCCGGTCAGGGAAAGAAAGCTGTCATTGGCAAAAATGATCGGATTGTCGGGCTCCGTCGCATCCGTAAACACCATCGCCATTCGGGTTGTCTCGGCGGCAACCACAAACGGGCCAAGGTCCTTCCGAAAGCTCTCGACTTCGGCCTCGGCACCTTTCTGATGGTCAGACTTCTTCGTCATTTCCGGCAGGCCACGGGTCGATCCGATTTCAGACCAATGATAGCATGACGGGACGCCGCCGAAATCCCCTGATCCTCGCACACCTGCAGCGGGCAAGATGCCTGCTCCGAAGGTCGTCCGCCCATGCCGGTCAACGACGGCTCGGCCCCCGCGACACGTAGCGCAGGGGCGCGACTTTCTCCGTCAACAGTTGCCGCCGTCAGGGACAAGGATGGCGATACCCGTCGAAGCCAAGATAGGTCCCGGAATACGGGTCATAGGACCTGTAGCGTTGCGCACAATAACCCACTGCGTCGCCGCCGACGTAAGGCGGTGCGACGACGTAGGCTGGGCCGTAATAGCCGGGGTAGCCGTAATAGCCGTAGGGTTGCGTTGCGCCAATAATCGCCCCGCCGATCAGTGCGCCGGCGATGCCAAGGCCAACGGCCGGGCCATAGCCGCGGCGATATCGTACGGTCTCCACCGATGTCTCCACCGTGTTTTGCAGCATCAGCGGCAATCCGATCGGCGCCGCCGTAGCAGGCGCGACGGCCCACATTGTCGCCACCGCCAGCGCGGCAAGAACAACTCCAGACGATTTCTTCATTACAATCCTCCCGGGAATTGGCTCAGGGGCAAGCCCTGCCAGATATAATTCTTAGGCGCCAAAGGCCCGGTGCTATTGACCTAGCTCAACGGCAGATCGGAATCGGGCATTCTCGTAACCACCGAACGCCGCGTGCGTCGGAGGGCTAAGGCCCCAGCGGCGCCGTCGCCGACCGGCGGGAGCATTGCGCACTTGAGCGCTGATCCGGCGAGGCCGATTGCGATACTGCAGTCAGCGAAGCTGATCGCTCAGGCCGCGCGCACCGTCTCCAGGAACTTGCCGACCTCCCGCTTGAGGCGGCCGCTTTCAGACGAAAGCGACTGCGCCGACGTCAGCACCTGGGATGAAGCGGACCCGGTTTCGCTGGCGCCGCGCTGCACGTCGGTGATGTTGGACGCCACTTGCTGGGTGCCCTGCGCCGCCTGCTGTACGTTGCGGGCGACTTCCTGCGTGGCCGCGCCCTGCTCCTCGACCGCGGAGGCAATGGTCGACGAGATTTCGGAGATCCGGCCGATGGTCACGCCGATCTCCTCGATCGCGTGCACGGAGTCCTGCGTCGCGTTCTGGATGTCGCTGATCTGCTTGCGGATCTCCTCGGTCGCCTTCGCGGTCTGTTCGGCCAGCGCCTTGACTTCGGAGGCCACGACCGCGAAGCCGCGGCCTGCCTCGCCGGCGCGCGCCGCTTCGATCGTTGCGTTGAGGGCCAGCAGGTTGGTTTGGCCGGCAACGGTGTTGATCAGTTCGACCACGTCGCCGATCCGGTTTGCCGCGCTCGACAGGTCATTGACGCGATCATGGGTCTTGCGGGCCTGCTCCACCGCCTCTCCCGCGATTCTGGAGGATTCCTGCACCTGCCGGCTGATCTCGTTGACCGAGGAAGCCATCTCCTCGCTCGCGGAGGCCACCGACTGGACATTGGTCGAGGCCTCCTCCGAGGCAGCGGCGACCATGGTCGTGAGCTCCTGCGCCCGCGCTGCGGTCGCCGTCAGGGTCCCAGCCGAAGCCTCGAGCTGGGTCGAGGCCGCGGTGACGGTTTCGACGATTTCTCCGACCGTGCCTTCGAAGGCGTCGGCAAGCCGGGCCATCGCGGCAATCTTTTCCTCCCGGGCGGCTTTTTCGAGAGCCTCCCGCTCAGCCTGCATGTCCCGCATCCTCAGGGCATTTTCCTTGAATACCAGCAAGGCGCGCGCCATCGAACCCATTTCGTCGCGGCGGTTCGAGCAGGGAATCACGACCGACGTCTCGCCGCCCGCCAACTCGCTCATCGCCTCCGTCATCTGACCGAGCGAACGGATGATGCGGCTGATCACCATCCAGAGCGTCGCCGCGGCAAGCAGCAGCGAGAAGGCCATCAGGAAGCCGTTGAGCACCAGCGTCTGCAAGCTGTCGCGCTGTGCGGTCTCGGCCAGACGCGCGGCTTCCTGACTTGCCAACGCGCTCAATGCGATCACTTCGTCGATGGCCGCCGTCGACTGGCTGAACCATTCGGCGGAACTGACCGGAAAGTTTCCGCCGCCGAGCCCCGCGGCGTAGACCGCCTTCCGCGTACCCTCGAAGCGCTGGAACACCTGTTCGCGCAGCCGGCCGGCGCCCGCCGTTACCGACGGCGGCGCGGAAGTCTTTGCAGCATAGGCCTGCACATAGTCCCATGCAGCCTCGACCCGGCCCCGGAAGTTGCCGAGGGTGGTGATCTCCTGGGAATTCATCGGTCGCGCGGCGGCGATCAGCGCCGCCACCGTGGCGCGCTCGCGACCGAGATACTCGCTCATGATCCAGACGAAGTGCTTGAGACTCTGCAGGCTCGACAGCCGCGCCTGGACGTTGTCTTCATCCATCGCCGCGGCGACGCGAAGATTCTGGCTCGCCACGATCAGCCCGGTGATGGTCGGCGCCCATTGCGACACCACCTGAGACTGGCGCGCGCTTGCGGGCTTGACCATTTCGGCATCGGCCTGGCGCCGAAGCGCCGCAACTTGTTCGAAGGCACGCTTCGCGTTTGCGATGAGCTGGTCGCGATTGGCAAACGCCTGCACCGCCATGCGGCCGAGCGCGCGCTCAAATTGTTGATCCGCTGATTTCCGGAAATTCGCTATCGCCGCAACCTGCGCGTCCGTTGCGGGATTGGCCGCATTCAATGCGAGATTGGCTGCGCCGCGCTCGCGCGCCCATTGGCCGGCGCTTTCCAACAGCAGATCGGCGGTTTCATTGACGGATGCGGCATCGGAAGCGGTGGCGCGCTCCAGGCTTGCATTGCGCAGCACGTAACCGGAAACCGCCAGCCCGAGCAGCGACAGCAGCGCTACCGCCGTGATGAGGAGATTGCGGATATTCCAAACAGTCGCAGCCTGGGCGGACGGATTCATGGCACGAACCTTCAATCGAAAAAACTTCAACTGCACAGGACAAGGACGCCGAAATTGCGAAGCGCGGACGCGGAAAGAATCCGCGGAGATCTTGAAGTCTCGTTCGGTCGTCCCTTACGAGATAACCCCGACCAACTTAATTTCAGGTGAATTCCAACAAGCGGCGCGGCGTTCGCATTCACGCTCGCGATGAAAAACGACAACTACGAATAGC
>JBAQER010000130.1:0-2196 GCA_049286845.1 Bradyrhizobium sp. | reverse complement strand
CAGGCGCTATGTCGCTACCGCCATCTCGGTGCCTGCGGGCGTTTCCCTCGTAAAGAGGTCGCGCTCGACGGTTGAGGGGTGATGTTTTTCCCGCGCGGCCACGACGGGGGCGAAGAAACGGCGGTGATGAAGGCTCGGTCCGAGCCTGTCCAGCGCTTCGAGGTGCTCGGGCACGGCATAGCCCTTGTGAGATTCGAAACCATAGCCCGGGCAATCCTGCGCCAGCGCGCACATCAGGCGGTCGCGCGTCACTTTGGCGACGATCGACGCCGCCGCGACCGAAAGCACCAGCCCGTCGCCGCCGATCACGGCGGAGCATTCGCAGGCTACGTCGAGCCGGTCGCGGCCATCGACGAACACATGCTGCGGCATCTCCGGCAACGCCTGCACCGCGCGCTTGAGCGCCCACAGCGAGGCGCGCAGGATATTGTCGCGATCGATCCGCGCCGTTGAACCGAACGCGACCGCAATCGATGCGGTGGCGCAAATTTCCTCGAACAGTTCCTCGCGGCGTTCCGCCGTCAGCCGCTTGGAATCGTCCATGCCCTTGGGGATCCGCTTCGGGTCGAGCACCACGGCGGCGGCCACCACCGGGCCCGCCAGCGGGCCGCGCCCGGCCTCGTCGCAACCGGCCACCGGCCAGACGCCACGCTTGATCAGCGCACGCTCGCGCCGAAAGCTCGGCGGCGCCACGGCAATCGCGCCCTTCGGCGGCTTAGCCTCGTCTTTCCCGGATTTGTCGCGACTCATGCCGGGATCGTGGCCACAGCGAGCCCGGCGACGCAACCGGGAACTCCGGGAAATTCCCGCTATTCAGTCGCGGCGCTATAGCGTTTCAGGCGTGGACACGGGTTCGCGTAAAGAAAACGCGCCAAAACAAATGTCTAATCCGGCAAATGAACCCGCCGGTCATCGCCGACCTCGATGCCGGGCGCGACCACCACTTCCCAGGGATGATTGTCGGGATCGGCAAAATATCCGGAATAACCGCCGTAATCGGTCTTGTGCGCCGGTTTCAACAGCGAAGCGCCCTTTGAGATCGCGAAATCCAGCACGGCGTCGACCTCCTCGGCCGTACTGCAATTCCAGGCCAGCGTCATGCCGCGAAACCCTCGCGGCCGCGGGTCCTGCGGCAGCGTGACGTCCTGCGCCAACTGATGCCACGGAAACAGCCCCAGCGCCGTGCCGCCGGTCTCGAAGAACGCGACGGCTTCGCCTGACGCGCCAAGCTTTCGCTTGAAGCCGAGCGCTTCGTAAAACGCGATGCTGGCGCGCATATTGCTGACGCCGAGCGTGATGACCGTCAGCCGCGGGATCGGTGGTGATGATGTTCCACTCATGCGAGTTACTCCTTCGTCATTGCGAGGAGCGATAGCGACCAAGCAATCCACACTTCGTGCGCGGATGTATGGATTGCTTCGCTTGCGCTCGCAATGACGGCTTCTAGAACAAACTCAATTGCTGCCCGCTGCTCTTCGGCCGCGCGAAATGATCTGATGTCAGTTTCGAGCGCCGCTTGTTGAGCCCGAGCTTCTCGCAGGCGATCTCGAACCGGCGTCCAATCATCCAGGCCATCGGCCCGGTGCCCTTCATCCGCGTTCCCCACTGCGAATCGTAATCGCGGCCGCCGCGCATGTCGCGGATCAGCGTGAAGACGTGGCGGTAGCGGTCGGGATAATTCGCCATCAGCCATTCGCGGAACAGGTCGCGCACCTCGAGCGGCAGCCGCAGCAGTATATAGCTCGCTTCCTTGACGCCGGCATGGGCCGCGGCATCGAGAATGCGCTCGATCTCGGAATCGTTCAGCGCGGGAATCACAGGCGCCACCATCACCGTGGTCGGAATTCCCGCCTCCGACAATTGCCGCAGCGCTTCCAGCCGCTTCGCAGGCGTCGAGGCCCGCGGCTCCATGGTGCGCGCGAGCTTGGGATCGAGGCTCGTTACCGACAATGCGACCTTGGCGAGGTTGCGCTTCGCCATCCGCGCCAGAATATCGATGTCGCGCGTCACCAGCGCCGATTTGGTGACGATGCCGACCGGGTGGCCCGCTCGTTCCAGCACTTCGAGAATGCCGCGCATGATCTTCCGCTCGCGTTCGATCGGCTGATAGGGATCGGTGTTGGTGCCGATCGCGATCATGCGCGGTTCGTAATCCTGCGCCGCCAGTTCCTTTTCCAGAAGCTGCGGCGCGTCGGG
>JBAQER010000129.1:0-9392 GCA_049286845.1 Bradyrhizobium sp. | reverse complement strand
GCTTGGTCATCCAGAAATCGTCAAAATTAGCGAAAGTCCGTTTTACTGCGATCTTCCGAGTCTCCACGGCCTCAAGACCGGCGCCTGTCCACAAGTCTCGCAGCGCTTCCATTCGAGACGCGCCCATCTGCGGTGGGCGCGGGGGCGCAAGACCCATCGCACGCATCTCAAGCAGGATTGGATCCAGGGGGAATCCGCCATCCAACATGTCCCACATGTAGGTCGCTACTGTGCCGCCCGGGCCAACCACCCGAACCATCTCCTCGACGCCTTTGGCGGGATCGGGAACGAACACAAGGACCAACGCCATAACGGCTGCATCGAACCTGTCAGCGGGAAAGGGAAGTGCCATGGCGTCGCCCTGGGAGAACTTTGCCAAGCGCGCCGCGGCTCTGGTGCGTGCAAAGGCGAGCTGCCCTTCGGACGGATCAATCCCTTGCACCTCCACTGGGGCGCATCGCTCGATCAGCAGCTCGGTGAAGGCTCCGTTGCCGCAGCCGATGTCGATCCATCTCAAGCCTGTGGGCGGAGCCAGCCAATCGAGGAAGATGTCGCCGGCGAGCCGGCTCCAAATTCCCATCATTTGCTCGTAGCCGGCGCCGTCCTCGAAGCGAATTTTCTGTTCGGCCATTTCTGACTTCCTGTGACGGCCATGCCAACATCAGTAGGTCTATCGGCTTGAGGATACCCGTCTGCTTGCGTTAGCAGAAGCCGAAATACCACGGGCGTCCATACTCGCGCTGCAGCATGGCACCGCGGTGGGCAAGAAACTGACGTACAATTCAATTATATCCAGCGCCTGTCCGCTGATGTGGGCTACGCTGAATGCTTAGGCCCTACGCCGCGTTGAAGGCAGCGAATCCGCGCTCCAGATCGGCTTTCAAATCCTCGACATTCTCCAGCCCGATATGCAGCCGCAGGCTCGGGCCGCCCGGCGCCCATGTGGTGGCGGTGCGGTAGGGCGCGCAGTCGAACGGGATGACGAGGCTCTCGAAGCCGCCCCAGGAATAGCCCATGCCGAACAGTTTTACGGTGTCGAGCAGGGCATCGACGGCGGCTTGCGGCTTCGGCTGCAGCACGATGCTGAACAGGCCGGACGCGCCGGTGAAATCCCGCTTCCATATCGCGTGGCCCGGATGGCTTTCGAGCGCCGGATGCAGCACGCTGATAACTTCGGGCCGCCCGGCGAGCCAGCGCGCCATCTCGATCGCGGACTTGTGATGCTGCGCCAGTCGCACCGAAAGCGTGCGCAGGCCGCGCAGCGCCAGGAACACGTCGTCCGGTCCGGCGCAGACGCCGAGCAACTGGATCGCCTCGGCCACCAGCGGCCAAGCCCTGGCATTGGCCGAAATCGTGCCGAACATGATGTCGGAATGGCCGCCGATATATTTGGTCGCCGCCTGCATGCTGATATCGACGCCGAGCTCCAGCGAGCGGTGATACAGCGGCGTCGCCCAGGTGTTGTCGTCGATGACAAGCGCGCCGCGCGCATGCGCCACCGAGGCGATCGCGGGAATGTCGGGCATTTCGAAGGATTGCGAGCCGGGCGCTTCGACCACCACCGCCTTGGTGTTGGGCTTGAACAATGCCGCGATGCCGGCGCCGATCAGGGGATCGAAATAGGTGGTCTCGACGCCGTAGCGGGCCAGCATGCCATTGCAGAAATTGCGGGTGGGACGATAGGCATTGTCGCAGACCAGCAGATGATCGCCGGATTTGAGCACGGCGAGCAGGGTGGTGGAGATTGCCGCCAGCCCCGACGGCGCGATGCCGACGCCAGCGCATTGCGGGCCTTCGAGCGCGATCAGCGCCTCCTGCAGCGCCTTGGTGGTCGGGGTTCCCCTGCGGCCGTACTGGAACTCGCCGCGATGGGCATGCAGGTCCTCTGCGGTCGGATACAGCACGGTGGAGCCGTGAACCACCGGCGGATTGACGAATCCCTTTTGCGCCTTGGTGTCTCGGCCCGCCGTCACCAGCAGTGTTTCGGCCTTGTGCGGGTTCGTTGCTCCGTCATCCCCTGAAAAACTCATGCGCCGGCTGCCACCAAAAGATTTTTTGCCACAGCCGCGACCGTCGAAAGCCCCGCCGGGCGGCGGGTTCGGGCTGGGTTTGTTAATAACAGGACACAGAAGACGGCCGTCAACCCCTTGACCCGGCTCGCCAGTCGTTCTGTGATGCAGGCGAGCTATTCAGTCGCTGCACGTTGAGGGGCCTGCCGCGACCGTCGATCCATTGCTTGACCGATTCTGCGTCAAACCGCCTGTTACGGCATGCCGTTTGCAGGAGCGATTTGCAGGAACGGCAGGAAAGTGGATCACCGGGTGGGCCCATCGGCGCGAGCGAGGATAAGCGAACGTTCCGGACGACCCTTGAAAGGCTTTGCCATGAAACGCGTATCACTGGTTTTTACCCTCGCACTCGCCGCCGGTCTTTCGAGCCAGGCGGCCACCGCGCAGACGCTCAAGACGGTCAAGGACCGGGGCCAGCTGTCCTGCGGCGTAAGCCAGGGCCTGCCGGGCTTCTCGTCTCCCGACGACAAGGGCAACTGGACCGGCCTCGACGTCGATGTCTGCCGCGCGATTGCCGCGGCGGTCCTCAACGATCCGACCAAAATCAAGTTCGTGCCGTTGTCCGCCAAGGACCGCTTCACGGCGCTGCAGTCCGGCGAAATCGACGTGTTGTCGCGCAACACCACCTGGACCGTGTCGCGCGACACCTCGCTCGGCGCCAACTTCACCGGCGTCACCTATTATGACGGCCAGGGATTCATGGTCAAAAAAGCGCTGAAGGTGAACTCGGCGCTCGAACTGAACAGCGCCTCGGTCTGCGTGCAGACCGGCACCACCACAGAGCAGAACCTCGCCGACTACTTCAAGGGCAACAACATGAAGTATGAGGTGATCGCGTTCGGTACTGCGGACGAGACCGTCAAGGCCTATGAATCCGGCCGCTGCGACGTCTTCACCACCGACGTGTCGCAGCTCTATGCCCAGCGCCTGAAGCTTGCCAATCCGGCCGACCACGTCGTGCTTCCGGAGGTGGTCTCCAAGGAGCCGCTCGGCCCGATGGTCCGCCATGGTGACGACCAGTGGTTCGATATCGTGAAGTGGACCCTGTTCGCGATGGTGACCGCCGAAGAAATGGGCGTCACCCAGAAGAACGTCGATGAGATGGCGAAATCGGACAAGCCGGAATTCAAGCGGGTTTTCGGCACCGACGGAAATCTCGGTGAACAGCTTGGCCTCACCAAGGATTGGGTGACGCGGATCGTGAAGGCGACGGGCAATTACGGCGAATCTTTCGATCGTAACGTCGGCGCCGGCTCCAAGCTCGGGATCGCCCGCGGACTCAATCAGCTCTGGAACAAGGGCGGAATCCAGTACGCGCCGCCGATCCGCTGATCGCAAGCCACCGGCCCGGCGATGTCCATCGAAGCCCGAGCGCCTCCGTCGCAGTTTCTTTTCAGGCTGCAACGCGCGCTCGGCGGTCGGGCGGGCTGGAACGGGTTTGTCTTTCAGATCCTGTTCGTCGCCGCGCTGCTGTGGATCGGCTTTGAAATCGTCGCCAATGCGCGTGCCAATCTGCAGGCGCAGCGGATCACATCCGGCCTCGGCTTTCTGGAGAATACGGCGGGCTTCGACGTCAGCCAGAGCCTGATTCCCTATTCCGGTTCCGACTCCTATACCCGCGTGTTCATGGTCGGTCTGCTGAACACGCTGATCGTCTCTGTCATCGGCATCTTCTTTGCCACCATCATCGGGTTCATTGTCGCGCTGGGCCGGCTGTCGCCGAACTGGCTGCTGTCGCGGATTTCAGGCGGTTACGTCGAACTGATACGCAACCTGCCGCTCTTGTTCCAGATCCTGTTCTGGTACCGGGCAGTGCTGGCGACGCTGCCGAACCCGAAGCAGAGCTATTCGGTGTTCGACAGCGCCTTTCTCAGCAATCGCGGGCTGGTGATTCCAAAACCGCTCGCCAATCCGGGCCTCGAGCCATTCGCGATTGCCGTCGTGATTGCGGTCGTGGCGGCGCTGGGCCTGCGGTGGTACGCGCGAAAGCAGCTGTTCGAAAGCGGCAGGCTGATCCGGATCTGGCCCTATCTGCTGGGCTTGCTGATCGGTCTGCCCTTGCTGGCGTCGCTGTTATTCGGCAAGCCCGTCACCTTCGAATTTCCCGCGCTCAAGGGCTTCAATTTCGCCGGCGGCTCGCGCGTCATTCCGGAATTCGTCGCGCTGACGCTGGCGCTCTCGACCTACACGGCGGCCTTCATCGCCGAAATAGTTCGCGCCGGCATCCTGTCGGTTCACAAGGGGCAGATGGAGGCCGGTGCTTCGCTTGGTTTGTCGCGCGGATCGACCTTGCGGCTGATCGTGGTGCCGCAGGCGCTGCGCGTCATCCTGCCGCCGCTCACCAACCAGTATCTCAATCTCACCAAGAACTCGTCGCTGGCGGTGGCGATCGGCTATCCCGACCTGGTTTCGGTGTTCGCCGGTACGGCGCTGAGCCAGACCGGGCAGGCGATCGAGATCATCTCGATTACGATGGGCGTCTATCTCCTGATCTCGCTGGTCACCAGCGCGATCATGAGCTTCTACGGCTGGCGGCTCGGCCGGAGTGCCGGCCCATGAGCGATATTTCCGTTTCGCCGTTCGTTCGCCAGGAACTCGTCCCCGAGCGCTCTGCGCCGGTCAAGACCACCGGTCTTGTCGGTTTCCTGCGCACGCGCCTGTTCAATTCACCGACCAATGTTCTCCTGACCATTGTGGGCGTGCTGCTGCTCTGGTTCACCATCGTTCCGGCGGTGAAGTTTCTCCTGATCGATGCGGTCTGGACCGGCAAGGACCGCAACGCCTGCCTGGCGGAAAATGCCGGACATGCGGTCGGCGCCTGCTGGCCTTACATCCAGGCGAAATTCAGCCAGTTCATCTACGGCTTCTATCCGGAAGCCGAACGATGGCGGGTGAACCTGACGTTTTTCCTCGCTGCATTGCTGCTGTTGCCGCTGCTCATTCCGCGGCTGCCGGCCAAGGGCCTCAACGCCGGGCTGTTCTTCGTCGCTTTCCCCATCGTTGCCTTCTTCCTGCTCCATGGCGGCGGCCTGAAGGGACTGGGCGTCAGCTGGACGGCAGGAATGCTGTCGGGATTTGGCGACAGCATCGGCGAGGGCGGCCGCAAGCTCGTCAGCATGGGCGAGGCGACCGCGGTGATCGGCCCGCTGCTTTGGCTGCTCGGAAAGCTGCTGATGCTGCTCGGCACGGTGATATTCTGGCTGATCTGGCCGCTGACCTGGCTTCGCGACCAGACTCAGATCTACCCACGGCCGGTATGGGCCGATTTCGTGGCCACCGCCGCGATCGTCTCGATTTTGTTGTTCCTGCTCAATGGCGGTGTCCGCACCGGATGGCGGGCCCTCGTCAACAGCCTTGCGGTCTTTGCCGGCATCGGCATCGTCATCGCGTTGCTTGGCCTCGACCGCGGCGGCCTGCCGGTGGTCGATACGCGGCTGTGGGGAGGGCTTCTGGTGACGCTGGTGGTGTCGGTCACCGGCATCGTCACCTCGATGCCGGTCGGCATCGCGCTGGCGCTGGGGCGGCGCTCGACGATTCCGCTGATCCGGATCTTTTCGATCGCGTTCATCGAGTTCTGGCGCGGCGTGCCGCTGATCACGGTGTTGTTTTTCGCCACCTACATGCTGCCTTTGTTCCTGCCGGGCAATTTCACGGTGGACGGTCTGGTCCGCGCCCTGATCGGTATCGCGCTGTTTGCCGGCGCCTACCAGGCCGAAGTTATCCGCGGCGGATTGCAGGCGATCCCGCGCGGGCAGGGGGAGGCTGCGAGCGCGCTCGGCCTGTCCTGGGCCAAGACCACCGGCCTGATCGTGATGCCGCAGGCGCTGCGCCACGTCATCCCCGGTCTGGTCAACAGCTTCATCGCCCTGTTCAAGGACACCTCGCTGGTCTCGATCGTGGCGCTGTTCGATCTGCTTGGAAGTCTGCAGGCTTCCTTCAGCGATCCGGTATGGTCGACGCCGACAACCTTGTTTACCGGGTTTGCCTTCACCGGAATGATCTACTTCGTCTTCTGTTTTGGAATGTCGCGCTATTCGCTGTTCGTCGAGAACAGGGTGAACGCACATCGGCGCAATTGAGCAAATGACCATGACCGCGAATTCGATCGTCAGCATCAATGGCCTCAACAAGTGGTACGGCGACTTTCACGTGCTGCGCGACATCAATCTCGAGGTCGCCAAGGGCGAGCGCATCGTGATCTGCGGTCCCTCGGGCTCGGGCAAATCGACGCTGATCCGCTGCATCAACGCGCTGGAGGAATTTCAGGAAGGCGAGATCGTGGTCGACGGCATCGAACTGGGGCCGAACCTGAAACGGGTCGACGAGGTCCGCCGCGAAGTCGGCATGGTGTTCCAGAGTTTCAATCTGTTTCCGCATCTGACCGTGCTGGAGAACTGCACGCTGGCGCCGATCTGGGTGCGCAACATCCCGAAGATGGATGCCGAAGCCGCCGCGATGAAATATCTGGAGCGGGTGAAGATTCCGCATCAGGCCAACAAATATCCGGGCCAGATGTCCGGCGGGCAGCAGCAGCGCGTCGCTATTGCCCGCGCCTTGACCATGAGCCCCAAGGTCATGCTGTTCGACGAGCCGACCTCGGCGCTCGATCCCGAAATGGTCAAGGAAGTGCTCGACACCATGGTCGACCTCGCCAACGAGGGCATGACCATGCTGGTCGTCACCCACGAAATGGGATTTGCCCGCGAAGTCGCCAACCGCATCGTGTTCATGGACGCCGGGCAGATCATCGAGTCCAACGCGCCGGCGAGCTTCTTCGCCAACCCGCAGCACGCACGGACCAAGCTGTTCCTGAGCCAGATTTTGCGGTGAGATGGGTGAGTAGCGAATTGCGAATGGAGCGATCATTCGCTACTCGCCATTCGCCACTTTCACTCGAACGGCACGTCGATCTTGCTTTGCTTCTCCAGCCATGCCGGCACCGGCAGGTTCTTCGAGCGCATGAACTCCGGATTGAACAGCTTCGACTGATAGCGGTTTCCGGAATCGCACAGGATGGTCACGATGGTCTTGCCGGGTCCGAGCTGGCGGGCGAGCCGGATTGCACCGGCGACGTTGATGCCGGTGGAGCCGCCAAGGCAGAGGCCTTCGTGCTCGAGCAGGTCGTAGATGACAGGCACGGCTTCCTCGTCGGGAATGAGGTAGGCGTCGTCGACCCTGGCCTGCTTGATGACCGGCGTGACGCGGCCGAGCCCGATGCCCTCGGTGATTGATCCGCCCGGCGTCGACTTGGCCTCGCCGTGCTTGAAAAGTTCGTACATCGCCGCCCCGCGCGGGTCGGCGCAGCCGATCACGATGTCTTTCTTCTTCTCCTTCAGGAACGAACTGATGCCGGCCAGCGTGCCGCCGGTGCCGACCGAGCAGATGAAGCCGTCGACCTTGCCGCCGGTCTGCTGCCAGATTTCCGGGCCGGTCGATTCATAATGCGCCTTCGCGTTATCCAGATTGTTCCACTGGTCGGCGAACAGCACGCCGTTGGGCTCGGTCTTGCGCAGGCGATCGGCCAGCCGCTTGCCGACATGCTGGTAGTTGTTCGGGTTGGCGTAAGGCAGCGCGGGGACCTCGACCAGTTCGGCGCCGCAAAGCCGCAGCATGTCCTTCTTTTCCTGGCTCTGCGTATCCGGAATCACGATCAGCGTCCGGTAACCGCGCGCGCTCGCCACCACCGCAAGCCCGATGCCGGTATTGCCGGCGGTTGCTTCCACCACCAGGCCACCGGGCTTGAGGTCGCCGCGCTTCTCGGCTTCCAGGATCATCCATTTGCCGGCGCGGTCCTTCACCGACTGGCCGGGGTTCATGAATTCGGCCTTGCCGAGAATGGTGCAGCCGGTCGCCTCGGAGGCGTGCCTGAGCTTGATGAGCGGCGTGTTGCCGATCGCCTGAACGACGTCGTTGTGGATTGTCATGTCTTGGGAATTGCCAGTTGTTTCCTCACCGGAGGCGACCCTAAAGGACCGCCGCAGGGGGCACAAGCCGATGCCGCTACGATCCCCGCTAGGGCGATTTGGCGAACACCACCTGGCGGACGTCGATATTTCCCGACAGGAAACCGGCCTCGCAATAAGCGAGATAGTATTCCCACAGCCGCCGGAACCGGTCGTCGAACCCTGAAGGCATCAGGTTAGGCCAGGCCGCGCGGAAATTGCTTCGCCAGATCGCGAGCGTCTTGGCATAATCTTGCCCGAAAATGCGTTCGCGGATGACGGGAACGCCGAACCGCTCGCCGAGCGATTTCAGCACCTGCGGCGAGGGCAGCATGCCGCCCGGGAAAACATAGCGCTGGATGAAGTCGACTTCGCGGCGATAGGTCTGGAACAGGCTGTCCTGAATGGTGATGGCCTGTATGCCGGCGAGGCCGCCGGGTAGCAGCCGATCGCGCAACTGTGAAAAATATTTCGGCCAGAACTGCTCGCCGACCGCCTCGATCATCTCGATCGAGGCGATCCGGTCGTAGCGGTCGCGCTCGTCGCGATAGTCCTGCAGCCGGATCTCGACCTTGTCGCTGAGGCCGGCCTTGAAGATGCGAGCTTCCGCAAAATCGCGCTGCTCCTTGCTGATGGTAAGCCCGACCACTTTGGCGCCGTACGTCTTGGCGGCATATTCCGCAAAGCCGCCCCAGCCGCAGCCGATCTCCAGCAGTTTCTGGCCGGGCTTCAGATCGATGGCCTCGGCGAGCCGGCGGTATTTGTTGTTCTGCGCGGCCGTCAGATCGGGGGTGTCGTCCTCGAACAACGCCGAGGAATAGGTCATGCTCGGATCGAGCCAGGCCGAATAGAACGCGTTGCCGATGTCGTAATGCGCGTAGATGTTGCGGCGCGCCTGCCGCCTGGTGTTGCGGTTGAGCCAGTGCCGGGCGATCTGGACAAAGCGCATCAGCGGCTTGTCGCCGAGCATCTGCTGAATCAGATCGTGATTGACGCAGAACAGATATAGGAACTGCGTCAGATCGGGCGTGTCCCATTCCCCCTGCAGATAGGCTTCGGCGATCCCGATGTCGCCGCCGTTGAGCAGCCGCGAGGCGAAGCCGTAATTGTACAACGTCATGGCCGCCGCCGGGCCCGGCTCCATGCCGCCCATCCGAAGCGTGCGGCCGTCGGGAAGCGTGATGTCGAGGGTGCCGCGTCTCAGCCTTGAGGCGAGGCCCAGGGCCAACCGGACCAGACGGGGCAAATCGGCCAGCACCGTCTCCAGATTATCGGGAGTGACAGGAATCAACGCAGACATCGCCAGGCCCACCGATTGATGCGGCTCTGTGTCCAGCCAAGTCGTCCCACGGTCGCTGGACCAGAGCGCTTTCCCGCGCTC
>JBAQER010000128.1:0-4374 GCA_049286845.1 Bradyrhizobium sp. | reverse complement strand
TACCGCCCAGTCGTTCGCACCTCGCCGGCGCGCCCCGCGACCGCATTTTTTCCGGCCTTGTGCGGCGCGGCACGGCACGCGACTTTGTCGCGCAGTCCGGACCGGTCGCAACCCTTCCAGCCACGGATGAGCCTTTGCACGGAAGAGACAAAAGGCTATTTTGCAGCCTGGGCTATGCCGATGCCGTCCGTAACAAAGCCGCGATCAAGCGGGTAGACTGGGACAACCGGAGCAATTGCCATGTCGATGCAAAGTGTGGCTTCCCCCGCGATATCCTCCACTCCGCCCAAACGCAATTCGCTGACGCATATTCCCGGCGACGAGGGCTGGCCCATCATCGGCAAGACGCTTCACGTCCTCGCCGACCCCAAGGGCCAGGTCGAGCGGGCGGCGGCGCAATACGGGCTGGTCTATCGCAGCCACTTGTTCGGCGAGACCAGCCTCACTCTGCTTGGACCGGAAGCCAATGAACTGGTGCTGTTCGACCAGGCCAAGCTGTTCTCCTCGACGCATGGCTGGGGCCGGATTCTCGGGCTGTTATTTCCGCGCGGGCTGATGCTGCTCGATTTCGACGAACATCGCCTGCACCGGCGCGCGCTGTCGGTCGCCTTCAAGGCCGGGCCGATGAAATCCTATCTTGGGGAACTCGATACCGGCATCGCGGCGCGGGTCGCGCAATGGAAGGCGAAACCGGGGCCGATGCCGTTTTATCCCGCCATGAAGCAGCTCACGCTCGACCTCGCCGCCACCTCGTTTCTCGGCGCAGAAATCGGGCCCGAGGTCGACGACATCACCCGCGCCTTCGTCGACATGGTGGCCGCTTCCGTCGCCGTGATCCGCAAGCCGCTGCCCGGCACCGCGATGGCGCGCGGCGTCAACGGCCGCAAGCGCATCGTGGCCTATTTCTCGGAGCAGATTCCGGTCCGCCGCGCCAAGGGCGGCGGCGAAGACCTGTTCTCGCAACTGTGCCACGCCACCCACGAGGACGGCGCGCTTTTGTCGACGCAGGACATCATCGACCACATGAGCTTCCTGATGATGGCGGCGCATGACACGCTGACGTCGTCGCTGACCTCGTTCGTCGGCGAACTCGCCGCCCATCCGGAGTGGCAGCAAAGGCTGCGCGACGAAGTGAACGCGCTGGGTGTCGCGGCCGACGCGCCCACCAGCTTCGACAATCTCGAGGCCATGCCGCTCACCGAGATGGCCTTCAAGGAAGCGCTGCGGCTGAAGCCGCCGGTGCCTTCGATGCCGCGGCGCGCGGTCCGCGACTTCACGTTCAAGGGCTACGCGATCCCGGCCGGCGCCATGCTCGGCGTCAATCCGCTGTTCACCCACCACATGCCCGACATCTGGCCCGACCCCGGCAAATTCGATCCGCTGCGCTTCACCGAAGAGGCGCAACGCGGCCGGCATCGCTTCGCCTGGGTGCCGTTCGGCGGCGGCGCGCATATGTGCCTCGGACTGCACTTCGCCTACATGCAGGCCAAGTGCTTTGCCCGGCATTTCCTGCAGAATCTCGAGGTCTCGTTCGAGCCGGGCTACAAGCCGGACTGGCAGATGTGGCCGATCCCGAAACCGCGCGACGGAATGCGGGTGACGCTGAAGCCGGTGTGACCGCCGCGCTGGAGCGTTATTCGATAAACGTCGTGAGCTGCGCGCCTTCGTCGGCCACGAACACCGCGATCAGTTCGGCGGGCTCGGTGTTGCTGGCATTGGCCGAAACCAGATGCGTGGCACCCGGCGGCTCGAAGAACGACTGGCCGACCTTGAAGGTCTCGACCGGACCACCGGCCAGCTGCGAGCGGATCTCGCCCTTGGTGACGTAAGCGGTGACCGAGCCCGCATGCCGATGCGCGCGGGTAAATCCGCCGGGGCCATAAGACACCCGCACGATGGTCACGCGCTTGCCCGGCACATTCGGCAATGCGTGCGAGGCGATCGGCTCGACGGTATCGAGCGTCGATCCCGGCGAATTGCCGGTCATGCAAAGCGGCTCGACGATCGCCGAGATGACGTCCACGGTCTGCGGCAACGCCTTGGCGATCAGGAAGGCGCAGGCAAGGCCGGCAATGACGGCCAGATGAAACGGCCGGGCTTCGGTTCGCCCGAACGACCTATCGAATGTTGCGGACATCGAGTTCTCCCTGTCTCCAGCAACGCGTCCCCTTCGTCAGCCAGCGCCCTGATCGAACGCCTTGCGCAGCGCGACATAGCCCTGTTGCTGCGCCGTCCAGTTGCGGCCGCCGGTGATGGCGCCGTCGACCACCAGATCATGCCCGTTGATGAAACTGGATTCGTCGCTGGCCAGAAACACCGCGGCGTGGGCGATGTCTTCCGGCAAGCCGGCGCGCGGAATCGGCTGCGCGGCCTTGTAGACCTCGCGCATCACGGCCGGCGTCTTCTCGGCGGCTTCCACCGGCAGACCGAGCGCCTTGCCGAAAATGCCGGTGGCGATCGCTCCCGGCGAGATCGAGTTGACGCGGATGCCGGATTCACCGAGCTCCATCGCCACGCATTTGGTGAGGTGAATGACGGCGGCCTTGGCCGCGCCATAGACCACCGACGACGAAAAGCCGGCCAGCCTGCCGGCGATGCTGCCATTGTTGATGATGCTGCCGGAGCCCTGGCGGCGCATGTGGGGGGCGGCGTGCTTCATGCCGAGCATCACGCTGCGCACCAGCGTCGCCATCGCGGCATCGAAGCGGTCGACCTCGAGGCCTTCGATGCCGCCGGTCTGCGCCGGGCCGCCAGCATTGTTGAACAGGCAATCGATCCGGCCGAACTTGTCGACCGCCTGCTCGATCAGCGCGCGCATCTGCGCCTCGACCGTGACGTCGGTCTGGCGGAAGACGCAGTTGACGCCGAGCCTCTTGGCCAGCGCCTCGCCTTCCGGCACGCGGCGTCCGGCAATGACGATTCTGGCGCCTTCGGCGACGAAAATCTCCGCGGTGCTCAGTCCGATGCCGCTTGTCGCCCCGGTGATCACCGCGACCTTGCCGTCCAGCCGTCCCATGTCGTTCTCCCCCGTTCCGAGTGATCTTGATTTGAAGTATATCTCCGGCCTGCCGGAACTGCGCAAGCCACGGTTTGTTGCGAAACAGTTTCCTCGAAGGCGGCCGGCGCCGTTTCCGGCCACGGATCGCGGATTTTCCTCTATGCTCGGCCTTATTTTGGATTCGCTCATCGGTAGATATGGCTTATGGGGAAATTGATCGACGAGTTTCGGCTGGTCTGGCAAGGTATATCCCAGCCATCGCCGCTACTTAATATTGGATTTGCAGCCTTCTGCCTCGCGCTGTCGACCGCGGCACGGTGGGGTCTTGCACTGCTTCGGCCGGACGTATTCTTCATCCCGTATTTTCCGGCCGTATTCTTTGCCACCGCGTTCGGCGGCTCCCGGATCGGCATTGCAACCGCACTGGCCGGAGGGGTACTCGGCCTGACCGTCGACTTCAGCGACGCGACGGCCGATGCAGCCAGAGTGATACTGCTGCTGATTTATTGGACGGTGTGCGGACTGACGATCTGGGGGGTCGCGCACTATCGATCGATCGCCTTGCGGCAACGGGACATCTCACGGCGGCTGATCCGGGAGGAGGAATACCGCAAGCTGATCGTCGACGAACTCCAGCACCGGCTGAAGAACAAGCTGTCGACCATTCATGCGGTTCTGCATCAGGTGCTGCACGATCAGCCGCAGATTTGGGCCCGCATCGATACCAGGATACGAGCGCTGTCCCGAACGGACGACCTGATTACCAGGGTCGACGGCTTTGGCTGCGATATCAAGGATCTGCTGGTCTCCGAACTCGGTCCTTACGGGCATGTCCGGTTCAACCTGAACGGAGATCCGCTGTTTCTCCCCGGCAAGCTGGCGGTGAGCCTGGCGCTGATATTCCACGA
This sequence comes from Bradyrhizobium sp., assembly GCA_049286845.1. Lineage (GTDB taxonomy): Bacteria > Pseudomonadota > Alphaproteobacteria > Rhizobiales > Xanthobacteraceae > Bradyrhizobium. The sequence goes on along the minus strand of JBAQER010000128.1, from coordinate 468 downwards.
ACTGGCCACCAATGCCGGGAAATACGGCGCGTTTGCCTCTCCGCGCGGGTTTTTGCAGGTGTCATGGACGGTCACCGACGATCGCCTCCGCATCACCTGGGACGAAACCGAAGGTCCTTCGGTCGGAAGCATCGGGGAAGCAGGCTTCGGCACCAAGCTGTTGAAATCGGCGCTCACGCCCTTCGACGGCAAGACCGAAATCAGCTTCTTGAAGAGCGGCGTTCACTGCACCCTGCAGTGTCGTATACCCGCGAGCTAGCAAGCCGCCTTCGGCCCATCGAGCATGAAGATCGCCGAAGGCCCGGCATTGCAAAATCGCGTTAGAGCTCTGTTAATGACGATGAAGGTGAGGCTAATTCAAAGCGCAAACTTTGTGCGATTGACGCCCTCTTTTTCGGTTCCATTTAACCAAAACTACAAGAGACTCCGCCAAAGTCGGCTGCATGCCAAGCCGCACCCACCACAACC
>JBAQER010000127.1:0-11695 GCA_049286845.1 Bradyrhizobium sp. | reverse complement strand
CCGAAGGCAAAGACGAGGACCCGCACTTTGTCGGCAAGCTGCAGCGCCGCCGGCGCCGCAGCTTCGAACGCATTGCGGCCTGCCCCGGCGGCCTTGATCTTAAGACGTTCCAGCGTCGCCAGCGTCTGCAACAGGCCGCTGCGTCCCCAATCGAGGACGTGGTTGTTGGCGAGCACGCAACAGTCGATGCCGGCGGCGGAGAGGCAGTCGGCATTCTCGGGGCTCATGCGGTAGTTGATGCCTTTTCGGACGTAGTCGTCGCTACGGGTAATGGCCGTCTCCAGGTTGATGATACGAGCGCCCGGCCGCATCCGGTCCAACTCATCCAGCGCGGCGCCCCAGACGTAGGAAGGTCCGGCGTGTCGGGGAATTGGGCCGTTGGCTTGCTCGGCCAGATCGACATAGTCCTTGGCCGAAGCGACGTAGTTTTCGTGGAGCGTTGGATCGCAGGGCTGCGCGAGCACCTGGTCGATGCCTCGTCCGGTCATGACGTCGCCGCACAGAAACAGTCTCACCGGCATGACAACTCCCTAATTGTTTGACATTTTCCGCCGGGGCGGGCCCGTGTATTTGCGCGAGATCAAGTGATGCCTCTTGTCTTGTTGGGCGAGCCGGTCGACGTCGAACGGCGCGCTCGGTCTGCCCCCGATTTTGACGAGGATACAAATGCCCGCCTTTCCGACCTCCACCACCGTTCTCGATTCCATCCTGTTCCGCGACGCCTTCGGCACCCCTGCCATGCGCGAGGTGTTTTCGGATTTCAGCCTGATCTCCCGCTATGCCGAGGTCGAGATCGCGCTGGCCAGAGCTGAAGCGCGCTGCGGCGTGATCCCGGCGGAGGCGGCGGAGGAGATCGCCAGGCGCACCGATGTCTCCGCGTTCGATTTCGATGCCTTGCGGAAGGAAACCGATATCGTCGGCTACCCCATTTTGCCGCTGGTCCATCAAATGACAAAACAGTGCGGCGAGGCCGGCCGCTACGTGCATTGGGGCGCCACCACGCAGGACATCATGGACACCGCCGTGGTGCTGCAACTGCGCGAGGGTCTCAAGATCATCGAGGAGGATATTGCAGCACTACGCGGCATCCTCGCCGACCTTTCGAAGCGCTATCGCGATACGCCGATGGCGGGCCGCACCCATCTGCAGCAGGCGCTGCCGGTGACGTTCGGCTACAAGACCGCGATTTATCTCGCGATGTTCGACCGCCACGCCGAGCGCCTTGAACAATTGAAGCCGCGCGTGCTGGTCGGCCAGTTCGCCGGCGCCGCCGGCACCCTGGCTTCGCTTGGCGGCAAGGGGCTCGAAGTCCAGCAGGCGCTTTGCGAGCAACTCGGTCTCGGCGTTCCCGTGTCCACCTGGCACGTCGCCCGCGACGGCTTTGCGGAAGCCGTGAATTTCCTTGCGCTGGTGACGGGCTCGCTCGGCAAGATCGCGCTCGACATCATGATCATGGCCTCGACCGAATTCGCCGAAGTCTACGAGCCCTTCGTGAAGGGGCGCGGCGCGTCCTCGACCATGCCGCAGAAGCGCAACCCGATCTCGTCCGAGCTGATGCTGGCGGCCTCGAAGGCCGTGCGGCAGCATGCCGGGCTGATGCTGGATGCGATGGTTCAGGATTTCGAGCGCGCCACCGGGCCCTGGCATGCCGAGTGGATGGCCATTCCGGAGAGCTTCGTGCTCACCGCCGGCGCCCTGCACCAGGCGAAGTTCGCGTTAGCCGGCCTGGTCGTCGACGAGAAACGGATGGCCGACAATCTCGACATCAGCCGCGGGCTGATCGTCGCCGAAGCCGTCATGATGGGCCTGGCGCCCCAGATCGGCCGGCAGCAGGCACATGACGTCGTCTACGACGCCTGCCGCCTCGCCACCGAGAAAGGCATGACGCTCGCCGACGCGCTGTCGGCGGACCCGCAGGTGTCCGGGCGCATCGACCGCGCCACGATCGATCGGCTGACTTCACCGAAGAATTATCTTGGCCTTGCGCCTGCGATGGTGGATCGGGTGCTGGCGGCATCGGAGCGTTAGGGCTCAGACTCATGGGCACTTAGCCAGACGCGGACAGCTACTCCTCGGTTGGGCCGCGAAGGATGCGCCGAAGCCGCTGAGCTTCGAGCCACGTTTCACGAACCTCTTTCCCGAAGCGAGCGAGCTTGGTTGCTATCTGCATGATGATAAGCGTGACCATGGCTATTGGCCCGCTTTAAGAAGCAGACGACTAATTTGACGCTCCGTATCATCCGACAGCTTTTGCAGCCCGTGGGTGGCAATGTACTGCTCAACAACCCGGTCGGCCCGTCGCTGACGGGATTCGATCTGAACGCGCAACAATCGTGCGAAAAATGAGGGTTTTTTGGTCGGGGCAGAAAGCCAAGCCCCAGAGGTTAGTACGTTCGCCATGGATGGCTCCTTTGCGGAGTGTTGTCCTTGGGGCGAATTTCCTACCTGGTTAACAGATAGGTATTGGTACCCGCTAGTGCGAGATCAAATAGCGCGCATCACGCACTAATTTTTATCGTCATCGTGCAAATGTCCGAGGCAATCACATTCCAGTGACATTCAAATAAACGGCTGAGCTAGAAGTTCTTGCCACAACCCGGACGCATCGCGCCGCGGGGATAATTTCTGTCGTCCCGGACAAGTGAGCGCGAGCCCGGGACAACGAAGCGAAACGCTTGTGCGCATGGCTATTGCGCCCCGCGATGGCAGGTTTAGATAGAAGGCCTTGCCGCAAAGAGGCCCCGCCATGACCATCCACGACCGCAATATCTCGGCATCGATCGACCCCGCAAAACTCGACCGGCTCGCCGAGGTCGCCATCAGGGTCGGCTTGAACCTGCAGCCGGGGCAGGACCTGCTCCTGACCGCGCCGAGCGTGGCGCTGCCTCTGGTGCGGAAGATCGCCGAGCACGCCTACAAGGCCGGCGCGGGCCTGGTGACGCCGATCCTGTCCGACGAAGAGATCACGCTGGCGCGCTACCGCTTCGCGCCGGATGACAGTTTCGATCGCGCCGCCGGCTGGCTCTATGAGGGGATGTCGAAGGCGTTTGCCGCCAACACCGCGCGGCTCGCCATCGTCGGCGACAATCCGATGCTGCTGGCAAATGAAGACCCCGCCAGGGTTTCGCGCGCCAGCAAGGCCAATTCGATGGCCTATCAGCCGGCGCTGGAGAAAATCGTCAGCTTCGACATCAACTGGAACATCATCGCCTATCCGAGCCCGGCCTGGGCCAAGCAGGTATTTCCCGGCGACGAGGAAGACGTCGCGGTGGCCAAGCTCGCCGACGCCATCTTCGCAGCCTCGCGCGTCGACAAGGACGGCGCCGTGGCGGCGTGGCAGAAGCACAACGCCGTGCTTCGCGAGCGCACCGAATGGCTGAACGGCCAGCGCTTCAGCGCGCTGCACTATTCCGGGCCGGACACCGATCTGACGATCGGCCTTGCCGACGGCCATGATTGGCAGGGCGGCGCTTCGACGGCAAAGAACGGCATCACCTGCAACGCCAATATTCCGACCGAGGAAGTGTTCACCACGCCGCATTGCCGGCGGGTCAGCGGCCATGTCGTCAGCTCCAAGCCGCTGTCCTATCAGGGCTCGCTGATCGACGGCATCGGGGTGCGGTTCGAGGAAGGCCGCATCGTCGACGCCAGGGCCACGCGCGGCGCGGAAGTGCTGAACAAGGTGCTCGATACCGACGAGGGCGCGCGACGGCTCGGTGAAGTGGCGCTGGTGCCGCATTCCTCGCCGATCTCGAAAAGCGGGCTGCTGTTCTTCAACACCCTGTTCGATGAGAACGCCGCCTGCCACATCGCGCTCGGCCAATGCTATACGAAGTGCTTCGTCGACGGCGGCAGGCTGACGCCGGAGCAGATCGCGGCGCAAGGCGGCAACAAGAGCTTTATCCACATCGATTGGATGATCGGCTCGGATCAGACCGACATTGACGGCATTCACGCCGACGGCCGGCGGGTGCCGGTGTTCCGCAAGGGCGAGTGGGCTTGAAATAGTTAACGGCGGCGCAAATTGCCGCCCGACGCCAAAGCGAGCGTATTTCGCCCCTAATGTTGTCGGCGGTGCCAAGGCGCCCTGCAATGCGGCCGATCTTGCATGCATCCAAGGCCATGGCGTTTTGGCCGCATTTGGCCTAAAGGACACCCAACTCAATCAAATCCACCGCCGACGCGGCTGTGCATCTGCCAGCCACATGCAAGCTTCGACCTTTGCGGGTTCGAGGCCCCGTTCAGCGTTCCCGCTGGACGCCAACCAAGGTTTTTCATCTCGTGACATTTTCGACCGCCATTCCGCCGCTCGCCCGGGCATTAGCCGAACGCAACTATGATCAACTGACCGCCGTGCAGACCGCCGTGCTGGCGGACCAAGCCGGTGGCCGCGACCTCCTGGTTTCGGCGCAAACCGGCTCCGGCAAGACCGTCGCTTATGGGCTCGCCATCGCCGAGAACCTTCTCGACGGCGCCGAGCGGTTCGAGCGGGCTGCCGCGCCGCTCGCTTTGATCGTGGCGCCGACCCGCGAGCTCGCCCTGCAGGTGCAACGCGAACTCGCATGGCTCTATCAATATGCCGATGCGCGGGTGGTATCCTGCGTCGGCGGCATGGATCCGCGCCGCGAGCAGCGCGAGTTGGCCGCCGGCGCCCACATCGTGGTCGGCACGCCCGGCCGGTTGTGCGATCATCTGCGGCGCGGCCGTCTCGACGTCTCGGAATTGAAGGCCGTCGTGCTCGACGAGGCCGACGAGATGCTCGACCTCGGCTTCCGCGAGGATATGGAATTCATCCTCAAGACCACACCTGACAGCCGCCGCACGCTGCTGTTCTCGGCGACCTTGCCGCGCGGCATCATAGCGCTGGCCAAGCAGTACCAGAGCGAAGCGTTTCGCGTCGAGGTCGCGGGCGACGAAGGCGGCCATGCCGATATCGAATACCGCGCCATCCGGATCGTCCCGGGCGATGTCGAGCACGCGGTCGTCAACGTGCTGCGCTTCTTCGAATCGCCGAGCGCGCTGGTGTTCTGCAACACCCGCAACGCGGTACGGCATCTGCAGGCGACGCTGCTGGAGCGCGGCTTCTCCGTGGTCGCGCTGTCAGGCGAATTGACCCAGAACGAACGCACCCAGGCGCTGCAGGCGTTGCGGGACGGACGCGCGCGGGTCTGCGTCGCTACCGACGTGGCGGCGCGCGGCATCGACCTGCCGAATCTCGACCTCGTCATTCATTCCGACCTGCCGAACGACCCGGAGGTGATGCAGCATCGCTCCGGCCGCACCGGCCGTGCCGGCCGCAAGGGGGTCAGCGTCCTGCTGGTGCCGCCGGCGCGCAAGCGGCGCGCGGAATTGCTGCTCAATCTCGCAGGCATCGACGCCGTCTGGGGCACGGCTCCCACGGCGGAAGAAATCCGCAAGCTCGACCAGGAGCGCATGCTGAAGGATACCCTGTTCGCCGAGGAGACTACCGCCGAGGACCTGGTGCTGGCGCAGGCCATGCTCGCCGAGCGGACGCCGGAGGATATTGCAGCAGCCCTGGCGCGGCTCTATCGCGCGCGGCTGCCTTCGCCGGAGGACATACTCGATCCCGGCCAGGGCTCTGGCCGATCGCGTGACGATCGCGGCCGGGAAAGAGATCGCGGGCCGTCGCGCGGCGAGGATCGCGCCGGCCCGCCGCGGCCGAAGCCGGGAAAATCGTCCCCGCGTCACGGCATGGCGGAGGGCAGCGTGTGGTTCCGTGCCGCCATCGGCCGCCGGAAGAATGCGGAAGCGCGCTGGCTGCTGCCGATGATCTGCCGCCGCGGCGGCATCGACAAGCAGGACATCGGCGTCATCCGCATCATGGACACCACCACCGAGTTCGAGATTTCCGCACGGGCCGCGGAATCCTTCGCCGCCATGATCCGGCGCCCCGACAAGGAAGACAACATCCGGATCGAGCCGCTGGCGGGCGCGCCACAGGCACAGGCGGCGCCTTCGGAGAAGCGCTCGCACCCGCCCCGGCGCGAGGACAAGGAGATCGTCCGCGGCGATCGCCGCAACGAGCATCCGCGCGAGGAGCGAGGGCCGAAGCCGCACGGCAAGCCTCACCGCCAAGGCGGGCCGGAATTTGCCAGGGAGCCCGGCTTCGAGAAGAAGCGACAGCGGGACAGGCCGGCCCATGCCGGACAAGCGCAGCATGCCGCCGCGCCTGCAGCGAAAGCCGCGTTCGGAAAGAAGAAAAAGAAGAAGAATCGCCAAGGCTGATTGTGACGAAGGCTGATTACGACGGTCGCCGAGGCATCCCGGCGACCGCGGGGGGGGGGCGTCTGCGCCGAAGGCGCGGCTCACCCGAGGTTCAGTTTGTAAAAATCCGTCGCCGTCTTCGAGAACAGCGCGGTCCTCTCGGCCTCGCTGTATTGCGCGGCGATGCGCTTGAAGGCGTTGAAGATCACCTGATAGCTGCACTGGCCCTTGTCGGGCGGGAAGTTGCTCTCGAACATCGCCCGGTGTGGGCCGAAGGCCTCGATGCAGGTCTCTATATAGGGACGCCAGGCCGCGGCGGCCTCCTCCGACGACGGTGGCTTCGGCCGCAGATGAAAGTCATAGCCGAGCAGGCACATCGCCAGGCCGCCGAGCTTGACCGAGACGTTCGGACATTTCGCGATTTCCTGGATCGAGGCCTTCCACGCTGGAAAGGTCTCTTCGCGCTTGCCGGCGAAACGGCCGACGCCGACCGGCCCGCCGCAATGATCGAGCACGATTCTGGTGTCGGGAAAGGCGCGGGCGAGATCGGCGAGCTCCGAGATCTGCGGATGAAACAGCCAGGCGTCGAAACTCAGGCCCAGCGGCGCCAGGCAGGCAAATCCCTTGCGGAAGGTGGAATCGAGCAGCAAGCCTTTCGGCCGCTTGGCATACATGCCGGCGACCTCAAGCTCCGCATCCCAGGCGGAAGAATGGCGGATGCCGCGGAAGCGGCCGTTACCGGCGGCGATTTCCGCCTCCAGCACCGGCTTGGCACCGTCGCCGAGCAGCAGGTTGACGTGGCTGACGATGCCGGCGCAGATCGCGGCGGGACCATAGCCGCCGCTGGCGCTCATCGCCGCGACGCCGTTGGCGAATTCAACCTCGCCGACCGGGCGAAACGCTTCTGGCCCGGAGGCGCGATACATCGAGCGGCAATCGACATAGACGGTCGCGATGACGTTATGGCCGGAGGCGATGTCGGCCGCCATGTCTCCGAGCATGTAGCGCAGCCCGCCGCGGTCCCACAGATGATGGTGGGGATCGACGATCGGACGCTGGGGGTCGATGACTTCCTCGGTGTGCTGCGCGAGCCAGTCTTCGCGCGGATCGGCAAACAGCCCGCTCTTCGAGGCGGGCGCGGTGCTGGCGGCCATCATTTCACTCCCGGTTCTTGTTGTTATGGAAATCGTTTGAAGCGCGGCGCTTCAAACCCCGTCGAGAATGATAACCGTCGGCGTGGCGGGAAGCGAATCCCGCGAAATCATCAGCGTCCGTTCGCCGCGCCGGTCGATCTCGAATTGCTGGCCGATCCGGCGCATGAAGTCGTCGAGCGGGGTCATGAAGCGGTGCATCGGCAGCACCACGGAGGCGCGCAGCCGCCGCGTGATGTCGGAGATGCCGTCGAGCGACATGGTATAGCTGCCGTCGATCGGCACCATCAAGATGTCGATGCGGCCGATCGCGGCGAAATGGCTGTCGTCGAGCTTGTGGTGGAGGTGGCCGAGATGGCCGATGCACAGGCCGGCGACCTCGAAGATGAAAATCGAGTTGCCGTCCCGGATCATCTCGCCGCTGGAATCGTCGCTGTAATAGCGGCGGATGTCGGTCGTCACGTTGCGGATGTAGACGTCGCCGATGCGTTGCGAGATGGTGGCAGGCTTGCCGTCATCGCCCCAGCCGTGCAGCACATGCGGGATGCCGCGGTCCGGAAACAGCGAATAGTGCGTGCTGTGGGCGCGATTCATGGTGACGACGTCGGGCAGGCGTCCGGTCCGGTAGGCGCCGCTGTAGTCGGTCGCGATCCGCACGCCGCCTGGCGTCTCGATGTAATAGGTCGAATGGCCGGCATAGGTGATGGCGACCTCTTCGGCCTTGGCCGCAATCCGGCGAAAACTGACCGGCGTGGCGCGCGGCGGCGCGTTGGCCATCGCCAGGCATTCGCTGCGCAGGGGTTGCTGGGCGAAAGCCGGCGCCATCAACGAACCCAGTATGGCAAAGACGACAGGGAAGGATCGCAACATGGCAAGACCCGTCTCCAAAGGTGCCCCGGAATGACACTGTATCGCCGAATCCGGCAGCCGTCATGGCGGCATCCATTTCGGCCGCTGATGCGGGCGGGCGGCGGGGCTGAAACAAGAGGCTGGAACAAGAGGTCACGGTTGAATTGCCGTCCGCCGGAATTCTCGCGAGCGCATGTGCGTTTTTCGATTGGCCGCAGCGCCGGTTAAGCGGTTAAGCTACCCGGGATGGCGAAACCCGGACGGAACGCGCGCCAGCGCGCCGCAACGGAGGGTGTGCAGCCAAGGAGTTCAGATTGCCACGCGCATCCTCTTCCCGGCGGTTGGAGCCTCTGCATCACATCGATGCCGGCGTTCTCGATATTGCTTACTTTGAGGCGGGGCCTGCCGACGGCCCGGTGGTGATGCTGCTGCATGGCTTCCCCTACGACATCCACTCCTATGTCGATGTCGCGCCAATGCTGGCCGCGAAAGGCTGCCGCACCATCGTTCCCTATTTGCGCGGCTACGGTCCGACCCGTTTCCGCGACAAGGCGACGCCGCGTTCGGGAGAGCAGGCCGCTGTCGGGGCCGACCTGATCGCGCTGATGGACGCGCTTGGCATCAGACGTGCCGTGTTCGCCGGCTATGACTGGGGCGGACGCGCCGCTTGCATCGGCGCGGCGCTGTGCCCGGACCGCTGCGCCGGCCTCGTCTCGGTGAACGGCTACCTGATCCAGGATATCGCCAGGGCCATGCTTCCCATGAGGCCGGACCGCGAGGTCGCGCTCTGGTATCAGTACTATTTCCAGCTCGAGCGCGGCCGGGCCGGGCTTGCCGCCAACCGGCGCGAGATCGCGAGGATCCTGTGGCAGCAATGGTCGCCGAACTGGCGCTTCGATGATGCGACCTTCGAGCGGACGGCGGTTGCATTCGACAATCCCGATTACGTCGATGTCGTGATCCACAGCTATCGCCACCGCTTCGGTCTCGCCGATGGTGATCCGCACTATGCCGGCGTGCAATGCCGGCTGGCGGCGCTGCCTGCGATTGCGGTCCCCGCCATTACCCTGGACGGCGCAGGGGACGGCGTCGCTCCCGCGACCGACGGCACTGCGACCGCGGCGAAATTCACCGGTCCGCGCAGCCATCGCGTCATCCCGCGCGCGGGACATAACCTTCCGCAGGAAGAACCCGAAGCCTTCGCGGCCGCGGTGATGGAGTTGATCGAGGCGTAGTCTCCAATCCCGTCACGTCATTGCGACCCGTTGGCTCGAGTTTGCTGCGGACGCGCATTTTACCAGCGCCGCGAGCCCGGCATTCTACTTTGCATGGGGTTGTTTTCGCGATTTTTGTAAGAGGCCCTGCGGCAGGCGCTGCGGCGCATCCGGGGCACCTGATCTTCGGTGCTTCATGCCCCGGGCCTTACTCCCGCCGCGGGCTGATCTTCCAGGTCGCGGCGACGATGGCCGCGGTCATCAGGCCGCTGATCAGTCCGGCGATCGGGATCGACAGCGCCAGCGCCGCAGTCGCGGCCCATCCGATCGAGGAAAAGGCTTCCGCGAAGGTCGCGAACCGCGATGAGGTCTGGCGGCGGCGGAACTGGCTGCGCCGGGCCTGCACGCGGAACCAGAGCTGGATCGCGGTAGCCGATGCGGATGCGATGATAACGCCAAGCGCGGTGACCGCCGCCTGCCACGGCGCGGTAAAGGCAAGGGCCGCAACCAGCGGCGCGAAGATGACGGCGATCACGATCAGCACCACTTCGATCTTGGCGCGGGTCACGCGCGAAGCCGGCAGCGGCGCCGTTGCCACCAGATCCGCGGCGTCCTCGCCGGAGATCGTCAGCCAGGCGAGGCCGCCTGCGAGTTGTCCCGCGGCCATCACGATCACAGGCGTGATCAGCACGATGGCGGCGGAACTGTCGGCAAAGCTTCGCCACAGCAGCAGCGCCGGCGGCACCAGATAGAGCAGTTGCATCAGGCTCTGCGATACCAGCCATGGATCGCGCTTCAGCAGGACGAACTCCTTCCAGCGCAGCGCCTGCTGCCGCGAGCCGGCGCGAAACGCTTTCATGCGAGGACCTTGGCGGGTTGTTGCGGCATTGGCCGCAGCGCTGACGACGGTGTCGGCAAAGCGCGGCGAGAAGATCGCCATCACGGCGCCGAGCAGGACGAGGCCGCCGGCCAGAAGACACAATAGCGCCTCGCCGTCGCCGAGCGCGGCGCGCGCCGGCCACCAGGCGATGCTTTCGAGATCGGGCGCAAAGGCCGCCGCGGCATCGGAGGTCAGCACCGCGAACCGCGACAGCGTGCCGTAGGACAGGATAGCGGCGACCTGCAGCGCGATGACGAAGCCGGCGCCGATCACGGCGGCGAGAATTTGCGCGACCAGCCGCGTGCGGCTCGGTCCGATCAGGCGAAACAGCATGATGGTGACGGCGATCGCAACCGCCGCCGCCGTAAGCCCGATGGCCACGACGACGCCGAAGGCTGAAAGCCAGCGCCAGCCGCCGCCGATCACGAGAACGTCGACAAAGGGCGTCGACAGCAACAGCGCCATCGCAATCACCGACAGCGCGATCGCCGCGATACGAACCGAAAACACGTTGGCGAGTGCTACCGGCGACGACATGATGAGATCGAGATCGGCGCGTGCATAAAACACCCGCGTCACCGATTCGATCGCCTGCGACAGCATCAGGGCCCAAGCCAGCAATATGGTCGCGGTAATGACGATCAGGGTGGATTTATCCAGGGGCTCCTGCAGGTCGGCGAACCGGCCGATCACGGCGTAGGCCGGAAGGTGCATGATCGCGGCAAAGACGATCAGCCCGATGATCGCGGTGCGCTTTCGCCCCTTGCGGCCGGCGGTGAGCATCGCCAGCCCCTCGCGCCACGCCAGCCTTATTTCATGCCGGGCAAACCACGTCAGGTCCGCTGACGATCTCATGCGGCGGCGGCCTCGGTATCGACCAGCGCGATGAACATGTCCTCGAGGCTGGTGTCGTTGCGCCCGTTCTGCTGGCGCAGTTCGGTGAGCGTGCCTTCGGCGACCAGCCGACCGGATGCGATGACGCCGATCCGATCGGCCATCCGTTCGGCCACTTCCAGGATATGCGTGGTCATGATCACGGTGCAGCCGGAACGCACCCGTTCGCCGAGCAGGCCCTTGACGTGACGCGCCGAGACGGCGTCGAGGCCGGTGAGCGGTTCATCCAGGATGATCAGGCGCGGATCGTGGACCAATGCCCCGGCCAGAGCCACCTTCTGGCGCATGCCCTTGGAAAATCCCTCGCAGCGTTCGTGCAGATGCGGTTCCAGGCCGAGCGAGGCCAGGAGATTGCGCGCCGACGGTTCCGCGGCCGCGGGGTGGATGCCCCAGAGCCCGGCGACGAATTCGAGATAGTCCAGCGGGGTCAGCTTGTCATAGATCATCGGCTCGTCCGAAACCCATGCGGTGACCTGCTTGGC
>JBAQER010000126.1:0-2049 GCA_049286845.1 Bradyrhizobium sp. | reverse complement strand
AGTCACGATTGCGAGAAATATCCCGACGAACATCGGCGTCCAGAAGGTCGTGACGAAATCCGAGGTGATATTCTGGACCGTTAGGATTGCTTTCATCGTTTGAGCCTTCTCAGCGAAGATTTGCTTTTTCGTTGTAAAGCTTGAAGTCGACGAGGGTGCCGAGCATCTGCAGGTACGCGACCAACGCGTCCATCTCGGTTGGAGCACCGCCCTTGCCGTCGAAGTTGCGCGCAACGGCCTTCGGATAGCGTTTGGTGAATGCTTCCACCCCGGCGTTGTCGGGGTCGGCCTGCGCCTTCATATCGGCGGCGGCGTTGGCAACCTGATCATCCGAATAGGGCACGCCGACGACGCGGTTGGTCCGTAGATGGTCCGCAATACCGGTCGGGTCGACTTCGGTCGCGGCCAGATAGGGATATCCGGGCATCACCGACTGCGGCACGATGGCACGCGGATTGACCAGATGCGTCACATGCCAGTCGTCGGAATATTTTGCGCCGACCCGGGCCAGATCGGGGCCGGTTCGCTTCGATCCCCACTGGAACGGATGGTCGTACATGCTCTCGGCCGCCAGCGAGAAGTGACCGTAACGCTCAACCTCGTCGCGCAGCGGGCGGACCATCTGCGAGTGGCAAAGATAACAGCCCTCGCGGACGTAGATGTTGCGCCCCGCGAGCTCCAGCGGAGTGTACGGCCTGACGCCATCGACCACCTCGATCGTGCTCTTGAGGTAGAAGAGCGGGGTAATCTCGACCAGACCGCCAACCGCGATCATGGCGAGGATGCCTCCGATCAGAATGATCGAGTTCTTTTCGAAAATTTGGTGCCGAGTCCAGAAAGACATTTAACCGCTCCTCATTCCGCCGGCTGAAGAGCGACGGGCGATTGCACTTCCGCCTCGCCGGCGCGCACCGTCATCCAGAGATTGTACGCCATGATCAGTGACCCGACCAGGAACAACGCTCCTCCAGCGGCGCGGATGATGTAGAATGGATGCATCGCTTCCACGGTCTCGATGAAGGAGTATTCGAGGAAGCCCAGCGACGTGTAGGCACGCCACATCAGGCCCTGCAAGATCCCGGATACCCACATCGCGGAGATGTAGAGGACGATACCGATGGTCGCGACCCAGAAGTGCCAGTTCACGAGCTTGAGACTGTAGAGCTTGCGATCCCACAGCCAGGGGACCAGGCAGTAGAGAGCGCCGAACGAGACGAACCCAACCCAGCCCAGCGCACCCGAATGGACGTGACCGATAGTCCAGTCAGTATAGTGACTGAGCGAATTCACGACCTTGATCGACATCATCGGACCTTCGAAGGTCGACATGCCGTAGAAGGCGACCGACACCACGAGCATGCGCAGCACTGGATCGGTGCGAAGCTTGTCCCAGGCGCCCGACAGCGTCATCAGGCCGTTGATCATGCCGCCCCAGGAGGGCATCCAGAGCATGATCGAGAAGGTCATGCCCAAGGTCTGGGCCCAGTCGGGCAGCGCGGTGTAGTGCAGATGATGCGGGCCGGCCCAGATGTAGAGGAAGATCAGCGCCCAGAAGTGAATGATCGACAGCCGGTAGGAGTAGATCGGCCGCTCGGCGCGCTTCGGAACGAAGTAGTACATGATGGCGAGGAAGCCGGCGGTCAGGAAGAAACCGACCGCGTTATGGCCATACCACCACTGGAACATCGCATCCTGCACGCCGCCCCAGGCGATGTACGACTTGGAGCCGAACACCGACACCGGCAATGCGGGATTATTTCCGAGATGCAGGACGGCGATGGTGACGATAAAGGCAAGATAGAACCAGTTGGCAACGAAGATATGCGGTTCCTTGCGCTTGATCAGCGTCGCCAGGAACACCAGCAGATAAACTACCCAGACGATCGTCAGCCAGAGGTCGGCGTACCATTCTGGCTCGGCATATTCCTTCGACTGGGTGACGCCGAACAGGTAACCGGTGCCAGCGATCACGATGAAGAAGTTATAGCCGAGCACGACAAACCACGGCGCCAGATCGCCGGCGAGACGCGCCCGGCAGGTCTTCTGCAC
>JBAQER010000125.1:0-2179 GCA_049286845.1 Bradyrhizobium sp. | reverse complement strand
ATAATATCCGGGTAATATCTGGGCGGCCGCACCGCCAATTGATGCCTGGGAGCTACAACGATCGGGGGATCAGGTACTTAGCGCGAGTCTACATTCCACCCATCTTGCAGACGATCTTCCACTCGTCCGCCGTCACCGGCTGCACCGACAGCCGCGAATACTTCACCAGTGCCATGTCGATCAGGCGCTTGTCGGCCTTGATCGCGGCCATCGTCACCGGCGTCTTCAGGGGTTTGTCAGCCCTGATATCGACGCAGACGAACTTGCCGGTCTTGTCGCTCGGATCGGGATAGGCCTCCTTGACCACTTCTGCGATGCCGACGATCTCCTTGCCTTCGTTGGAGTGGTAGAAGAAGGCACGGTCGCCATTCTTCATCTTCACGAGATTCTGCCGCGCGGTGAAATTGCGCACGCCGGTCCAGGCTTCGCCCTTGGCGCCCTTTGCCACCTGCTGATCCCACGACCAGACCGAAGGTTCCGATTTCACCAGCCAGTACGCCATTGTCATCCCTCCGCCTTGAACGGGCGCGTCAGCAGGCTCTCGATCGCCTCGTCGATCGTCGCCTTGCCGTTCAAGATCGCCGCGACCGCATTTGATACCGGCATATCGACATTTTGCGAAGCCGCCAGTTCGATCAGGACCGGTGCGGTGAATTCGCCTTCGGCCAGTTTATCGCGCGGCCGGCCTTCGCCGCGCCCGAGCGCCACGCCGAGTGCAAAATTGCGCGATTGCGGGCTGGAGCAGGTCAGGATCAGGTCGCCGAGGCCCGAGAGGCCCGCCATGGTCTCGCTGCGCGCGCCGCAGGCGCGTCCGAGCCGCACCAGCTCGCTGAAGCCGCGTGTGGTCAGCGCCGCCTGCGCCGACGCGCCGAGTTTGCGTCCGACCACGATGCCAGCTGCGATGGCGAGCACGTTCTTCGCCGCGCCGCCGATCTCGACGCCGCGGACATCCGTAGTGTGATAGGGCCGGAAGGTCGAAGACCCCAGTGCCTGCACCAATTCACTCGCAAGCGTCTCGTCCTTCGCTGCCAGCGTCACCGCGGTTGGCAGGCCTCGCGCCACGTCGTCGGCGAAACTCGGTCCCGACAGGATCGCCGGCATCGCGTCGGGCGCGGCTTCCGCGATCACCTCGGTCATGAACTTGTGCGTACCGCGCTCGATGCCTTTTGCACTCGCGACGACGGGCGCCGCCTTGGCAAGGTGAGGCGCAATTGCCTCGACCGCGGCGCGCAAATTCTGCGCCGGCGTTGCGATCAGGACAATGTCGGCGCGAGCGGCCAGTGCGAGATCGGCGATGACCTCGACGCCGGCGTCGAGACGCACGCCGGGCAGGCGGGGATTTTCGCGCGTCGACTGAATTTGCGCTGCGATCGAGGCGTCGCGCGCGCAGAGAACGACCTCGCGCCCGGCCCGAGAGGCGACGGCGGCAAGCGCCGTCCCCCATGCACCGGCGCCGATCACGGCCACAGATTTGAATGCTGACATCGTCAGGCTCCCGCCTAGAAGCCGGCGCGCGTATTGGCAAAACCGGCCGGCGCCGTGGCATTGGCATCGAGCAGCCAGCGCGCGCGGGGCGCGGCGTCCATGGTGTCGATCATGCCCAATGCCAAACGCTCAGCGCCGGCCCAGGCGATCATCGCGCCGTTGTCGGTGCAGAGCGCCGGCGGCGGAATGATCAGCGTGGTCTGCGCCTTCGCGGCGACGTTCTGCAACGCGCCGCGGATCGCCTGATTGGCGGCGACGCCGCCGGCCGCGACAAGCGCGCGCGGCGGTCCGAACCGTTCGTGGAACAGGCGCAAGCCGACGCTCAATCTGTCCGCCGTCGATTCCAGCACCGCCGCCTGAAAGCCGGCGCAGAGATCGCTGATATCCTGAGGCTCCAGCGGGTTGATGCGGCTCGCCTCGTTACGAACCGCGGTCTTCAAACCCGACAGCGAGAAATTGGCGTCGGGGCGGCCGAGCATCGGCCGCGGGAATGCGAACCGTTTGGCGTCGCCACCGCTGGCGGCGCGTTCGACCTCCGGTCCGCCGGGGTAGGGCAGGCCGAGCATTTTCGCGACCTTGTCGAAGGCCTCGCCCATGGCGTCGTCGACTGTGGTGCCGAGCCGCACATATTGGCCGACGCCGACCACGGCGACGATCTGGGTATGGCCGCCGGAAGCCAGGAACAGGCAATAGG
>JBAQER010000124.1:0-2495 GCA_049286845.1 Bradyrhizobium sp. | reverse complement strand
GCGTCCGGTTGCGATCTTCGCCGAAACCTTCGAGCGGCTTTCTGGGCTTGCCGACCGGACGCTGAAACGGGAAGGCTCCGAGATGCTGCGGCTGATCGATGCGACGCCGATCCCGCTCGATCAGCTTGTCAGTTGGGCCGATTGGAACGGGCGCACGCGCGGCCTCAAGCTGCACGTCGTCTACGATCCCGGCGCGAATCATCCCCGCCGTCTGGCGATCACGCCATCGACGGTAAATGACGTGACCCCGGCTCAGCAGGTTCCGATCGAGGCTGGCGCCACCTACGTGTTCGACAAGGCTTATTGCAGTTATGCCTGGTGGACGCGGCTTCATGACGCCGGCGCCCGCTTCGTCACCCGCCAGAAGACAAATGCGCGCTTCAGAGCCACGCGCTGGCGATCGCTCCGGAAACGAAACGGGGATGGCTTCACGATCATCGACGATGCCGAGGTCAAGCTCGTCAGTGCGGGCAATGCCAGACTTCCGATTCCGATGCGTCGCATCCGCCTCCGGCGCGACGACGGCGCAAAGCTGACGCTCATCACCAACGATCTGAAACGCTCGGCGATCGAGATCGCCGCGCTTTACAAGACCCGCTGGCAGATCGAGCTGCTGTTCCGCTGGATCAAGCAGCATCTGAAACTGCGCAAGTTCCTCGGCCGCTCCGAAAACGCGATCCGCCTGCAGATCCTTGCCGCCATGATCGCTTATCTGCTGCTGCGGATCGCCGCGCGTGAAAGCCGCGTCATTATGCCAGCCATCCGCTTTGCCGGCCTCGTCGCCGCATCGCTGTTCGTCCGGAAGCCGGTCGCCGATATCGACCGACCTCCCAAGGTTAACCCTTCTGCCGCCCGCGACCGAGCCTCCCCAGACCAGATCAGCTTCTGCTATGCATAACTTCCCCGGACAGCCCTGCGCTTTCGCGGGGACCCATAACCACAAATCGGTGTTGTTGAGGGAAGGCGTCTATCACATCGCCTGACCGATGGGCCGCGGCGTATGGGTCCCCGCGTTCGCGGGGACGACGAAGTTTTCTTGGTGCCGGAAGGTTCTAGCTCGCCGCCGGCAACACCGTCGCGCGCCGATCCCACGGCCGCTCCGATGACGCCAGCCCGATCAGCCGTCCCTGGATATAGTCGCAACCCCATTCCCGCAGCATCACCGCGGACTCTTCGTCCTGGACCCATTCGGCGACGGTCCTGATTTGCAGCCGGCGCGCCAGATCGATCAGCGTCTGCACGAAGGCGCGATCGTCGGCCGAGCGCGCGATGTTCTGCACGAAGGCGCCGTCGATCTTCACAATATCGACGCCGAGCTTGCGCAGATTCCGGAACGAGGTGTAACCGGCACCGAAATCATCGATCGCGATCCTGCTGCCGAAGTTCTTCAGCCGCGTGACGAAGCCGCGGACGTCGTCGATATCCTGGATCGCGACGGTTTCGGTGATTTCCACGATCAGCCGCTCGGCCACGCCCGGATGGGCGCGCATCAGCGATTCGATCGAGGCCCACCAGTCCGGATCCATCGTGGTGTCGGGCGAGATGTTGAGGCTGAGCTGCACGTGCGGCGAGTTTGCGAGTTCGGCCACGACGAGCTCGAGCACGCGGTGATCGACCAGCCGGATCAGGCCGAGCTTCTCCGCCACCGGAACGATGTCCGGCGCCAGCAGAACCTGTCCGTCGCCCTGCTCCATGCGGACCAGGCACTCGTAGAACGCCGCATCCCGCGAACGCGCTTCGACCACCGGCTCGAATGCCATCACGATCCGGCGCTCGTTGAGCGCGGTGACGATCTCGTCGGTGACGCGGATATTGACGCGGCGCTGGGCGTCGCGCTCGACATTGGGACGCCACACCAGGAACGACCCGGCGCGGCGGCGCTTTGCCATGTCGAGTGTTTCATGGGCGCGGTTGATCGCCTCGTCGGCGTTGTGCGCATAGCGCGGCACGCTGACCGCGCCGATCGACGCGGTGACCGAGACCGGGCCGGACCGGGTCGGCACCACCTCGTCGCGGATGCCCGCCAGGAACCGCTCTGCGGCGACATTCATGTCGTCGACGGTGCAGTTCTTCAGGATCAGCCCGAATTTGTTGCCGGAGAACCGGCCGAGCACGTCACCGGCGCGCAGCCGCGCCCGGATGCGCTGCGCCACTTCGGAAATTACCGCGTCCGCAACGTCGAAGCCGAAGGCATCGTTGACGCGCGCCAGACGATCGATGCCGATCAGCATGAAGGCGCAGGCGGTGCGGAAGCGCGAGGATTCTTCGATGGCCTCGGCCAATGAGGCGATCAGATGGGTGCGATTGAGTTCGCCGGTCAAGGGGTCGTTGCGCGACAGTTTCAAGAGCTGCTCGTCGCGGGCGTGGCGTTCGTTGTTGACGCGGACAATGCCATGGGCGTGCGCCGGCCTGCCGTCGGCGCCGGCGAACCAGCAGCCGGTTTCCTCGATCCAGAGCACTGGGGCGGAGGTAGAGGTTCGCACGCCGTACTCGAT
>JBAQER010000123.1:0-7357 GCA_049286845.1 Bradyrhizobium sp. | reverse complement strand
GCCAATGGTTGTGCGCCTGAAGCAACTGGCGGGGCGCTAGGTTTCAAAAAATTGTCGGATGGCCCGGATTTGGGCTATTGCGCCAAATTGCTTTAAGTATAAAATGTTTGGGAATAGGGCGCTGCCGGACGGCCTGGATATTGGTCTCATCCCGAAAACGAGGGGCGATGAAATGTCAGGTGCAATTCCCAGCCTTGGCCCATCGGGTCACATCGACGATTTTGCACGGCGAAATCTTCCGCCATTCGACCAATGGCCGGAATTGCTTCTCGACCGGCCGGAATTTCAGTATCCCGAATATCTCAACGTCGCAGTCGAACTGACCGATCGGATTGTCGAGAAGGGCTACGGCGATCGCATTGCGCTGATCGGCAACGGTCGCCAGCGCACCTACAAGGAACTCGCCGACTGGTCGAACCGCCTTGCGCATGCGCTGGTGGAAAATTACGGCGTCAAGCCCGGCAACCGGGTTCTGATACGCTCGGGCAACAATCCGGCCCTGGTCGCCGCCTGGCTTGCGGCAACGAAGGCCGGCGCCGTCGTCGTCAATACCATGCCGATGCTGCGTGCCGGTGAATTGACCAAGATCGTCGACAAGGCGGAGATCGCCCTCGCGCTGACGGACAGCCGTATCGCCGACGAACTGGTCGCGTGCGCAAAGACCAGCCGGTTTCTCAAGCAGGTCGTGAATTTTGACGGAACCTCGAACCATGACGCCGAACTCGACCGGGTGGCGCTGAACAAGCCGGTCCGGTTCGATGCGGTCAAGACCGGACGGGATGATGTCGCGTTGCTGGGATTTACCTCCGGCACGACGGGTGAACCCAAGGCGACGATGCATTTCCATCGCGATCTCCTGATCATCGCCGACGGCTATGCCAGGGAAGTGCTCGACGTCACTCCGGATGATGTCTTCGTCGGGTCGCCGCCGCTTGCCTTTACGTTTGGACTGGGCGGTCTTGCGATCTTTCCATTGCGGTTCGGCGCTACCGCGACGCTGCTGGAAAACGCAGCGCCCGGCGAGATGGTCAAGATCATTCAGACCTACAAGGCGACGATTTGCTTTACTTCGCCGACCGCGTATCGGGCGATGATGGTCGCGATGGACAAAGGCGCCGATCTGTCGTCGCTTCGTCTTGCGGTTTCGGCCGGCGAAACCCTGCCGGCGCCGGTATTCGAAAGCTGGACCTGCAAGACCGGCAAGCCGATTCTCGACGGCATCGGCAGCACGGAACTTCTGCATATCTTCATCACCAACCGGATCGGCGACGCCGTCGCCGGAACGACGGGACATCCGGTTTCCGGCTATGAGGCAAAGATCGTCGACGATGAGATGAACGAATTGCCGCCGGGTACCGTAGGCAAACTCGCGGTTCGCGGCCCGACCGGATGCCGATATCTCGCGGATTCCAGGCAGACGAGCTATGTGCGCGATGGCTGGAATCTGACGGGCGATGCGTTCATCCGCGACCAGAAGGGCCGCCTGTCTTTCGTGGCCCGGTCCGACGACATGATCGTTTCCTCCGGCTACAACATCGCCGGTCCCGAGGTGGAAGCCGCATTGCTGAGCCATCCGGCGGTGGCCGAATGTGGCGTCGTCGGCGCACCGGACGAGGCGCGCGGCATGATCGTCAAGGCTTATGTGGTTCTCGCTGCCGGCGTAGAAGGCGACGCCGCGCTGGCGGCCGACCTGCAGGACCATGTCAAGCGCGAGATCGCGCCGTACAAATATCCGCGCTCGGTCGAATTCGTCGCGCAACTGCCGAAGACGGAAACCGGCAAGCTGAGGCGGTTCGCCCTGCGGCAGATAGCGCAGGCCGGGGCGGCCTCGGCGGGCATGGCCGCAGAATAATGCACTCGATGGAGAATTGTTTGTGAGCACGCCAAAGGCGCCGACACTCGCCGTGTTGCCATTGACGAAGGGCGAGACGCCGGCCAACGGTCCGCAGATCCTGCAGCCGAGCGGTTGGCCGGCGCCGAAGGGGTATGCCAACGGCATGGCGGCCGACGGCCGCCTCGTGGTGACCGGCGGCGTGATCGGCTGGGACCATCAAGGCCATCTGGCAGCCGGCTTTGTTGCGCAGGTCCGCCAGACCCTGAGCAACATTTCCGCCATTCTCGCCGAGGGCGGCGCGCGGCCGGAACATCTGGTCCGTCTCACCTGGTATGTCGTCGATATGGAAGAATACCTGGCGAACCTGAAGACGCTCGGCCAAACCTATCGCGAACTGTTCGGCGCGCATTACCCCGCCATGGCGCTGGTCCAGGTCGTGCGCCTGGTCGAAAAGGCAGCGCGGGTCGAGATCGAGGCGACGGCGGTAGTGCCCCGTTGAACGATTCTCCCGCGCGACCGCCGCAGTTTTGCTATTTTGAAGCCTCAGGACCGCTGATTCGGCGCGTCAGGTAAGCGGGCAGGGGTATCAACAAAACTGTGCAGATCGCGAAATGCGCGGTTTTTGCGTTAGTTTCACAATACTGTCTGCGATGCGAATCAACCTACAGGAGCCCAAATGGCCGTACAGATGACAAAGTCGCAGCTGATCGAAAAAATCGCTGCCGAGAACGAAGTGGCAAAGAAGGACGTCAAGGGCGTGCTCGAGACCCTGGCGACGATCGGTTACAAGGAGCTCAAGAAGAGCGGCGTGTTCCTGGTTCCCGGATTTGCCAAATTCGTGGTGATCAAGAAGCCCGCCACCAAGGCGCGCAAGGGCACGAACCCCTTCACTGGCGAGCCCATGACGTTCAAGGCCAAGCCGGCCCGGAAGATCGTCAGAGCGCGCCCGGTCAAGGCGGCAAAAGACGCGGTGTGAGTTTCAAAAGGTCCCTTGCGGGACCTTTTGCATCTTGCGAATAGCCGAGCTCAAGGAAGCACGCGCGGCTTGCCATCGATGGCGGCTGGACGCGACCTTCAATTGACCTGGCGGGTCCGGCCGCTCCAGAACGGTGCGCGCAAGGCTGCCTTGTCGATCTTGTTGACGCTCGACTGCGGCAACGGCTCGCTGCGCAGATCAACGCTGCGCGGGCATTTGTAGCCGGCGATCGAGTTTCGGCAATGCCGCTGGATCCCCTC
Organism: Bradyrhizobium sp.; assembly: GCA_049286845.1. Lineage (GTDB taxonomy): Bacteria > Pseudomonadota > Alphaproteobacteria > Rhizobiales > Xanthobacteraceae > Bradyrhizobium. The sequence goes on along the minus strand of JBAQER010000123.1, from coordinate 4,287 downwards.
GGCGGTGAGGTCGGCGCCGGCCCGCGCAACCACGATCGCATGCACGGCTTCACCCCAGCGCGGATCGGGAATGCCGATGACCGCGCATTCGGCGACGTCCGGATGCGAGGCGATCGCGTTCTCGACTTCGATCGAATAGACGTTCTCACCGCCGCTGATGATCATGTCCTTGATGCGATCGGCGATGAACAGGAAGCCGTCATCATCGAAATAGCCGGAATCGCCGGTGTGCATCCATCCGTTGCGCAGGGTCTCCGCCGTGAGCTCAGGCTTGCGCCAATAGCCCATCATCACGATCGGTCCGCGCACGATGATTTCGCCGACTTTGCCGCGCGGCAATTCGCGATCCTCTGTGTCGGCGACACGGACCTCGGCGGAGTAGACCGGCCGTCCGGCGGAACGCAACCGGCCGGGCGGTGTGCCCGGCATGTGATGTTCGGCACCGAGCATGGTCGCAACCGGCGACAATTCGGTCATTCCGTAGGACTGGGCGAAACGGACCTGGGGCAGGCGCCGCAGGCATTCCTGCAACACCGGTTCGGGCATCGGCGAGGCGCCGTAGGTGATCAGCCGCAGGCTGGACAGGTCGTAGCTCTCGAGATCCGGCAGTTCCAGCAGCATCGCCAGCATGGTCGGAACGAAGGTGGCGACGGTGACCTTCTCCCGGGCGATGGTGGCGAGCGCCTGTTGCGGGGTGAAGCGGGAGACCACAACGTGCTTGCCGCCGGCCACTGCCGTGGTGTAGACGCGCGCGCCGGCGCCGAGGTGGAATAGCGGACCGGAATGAAGATGCACCAGGCCTTCGTCGAGGCCGAGATGCGCGATCGTCGCCATCGCGTTGGCCCACAGATTGCCGTGGCTCAGCATCACACCCTTCGAGCGGCCGGTGGTGCCGCCGGTGTAGAACAGACATGCGAGGTCGCTCTCCTTGCGCATCGCATCCGCGATCGGCTTTGCGCCGCTGAGAGCGTCCTCATAGCCAATCGATTTGACGGTCCGGTTGGCGGCGGTGGCGTTGCCGGCGATCACCAGCGCTGCAATCGATGGCACATCCTTCGCAAGCTCTTCGCCTATTGCGGCAAAGGCGTCGTCGACGATGAGCACGACGGGTTCGGCATCGCGTGCCTGCTCGATCATTTCGGCGAGCGCAAAGCGCGAGTTGACCGGGACGATCACTCCGCCGCCCCACAGAACACCGAAATAGAATTCCACATAGCGGTGGCCGTTGGCCGCCAGCATGGCCGCCCGGTCGCCGTCCCGCATGCCAAGGTTCCGCAGTACCGAGGCAAGCCGGGCCACGCGATCGACGAATTCGTGGCGGCTCAGCCGCGTTTCCTCGCTTACAACTGCCTCCGCTCCGCCGTCGAGTGCAAGCGACCGTCGCAATCCCATCGTCAAAGTCATCGAGACCTTCCTTTTTGACTGCACATCTACGTCGAAGCAGATCGTACTGCCAGCGAGAAATTCAATTTCAATTCGCGGGGCACGACGATATCCTCACGGGAAGCCGTGGGATGTACAGACAAGTCGGGAGATCAATGTGGACGCCGTTATCGTCGAGATCAGGGATGACATTGCCGTGCTGCGGCTCAATCAGCCGCAAACGATGAACGCCCTCAGTGCGGCGATAAAACGCGGTCTTGAGACCGAGGTCCCGCGATTGCTGGCGGACAGCGCCGTCCGCTGCATCGTGATTACCGGGACGGACAAGGCGTTCTGTGCCGGCGGCGATATTACCAACATGGCCGATCGCAGCGCACCATCGGTGCGCAAGCGTCTGCATCAAAGCCACGCCTGGGTAAAATTGCTGCTCGCCGGCGAAAAGCCGGTGGTTGCGGCAGTCAACGGTGCTGCTGCGGGGGCGGGTTTTTCGCTCGCCATGATGTGCGATTTCGTGGTGGCTGCCGACAGCGCCTATTTCCAGGCCGGATTCCCCGGACTTGGCGCCGCTCCCGATTTGGGCCTGGCGCTGACGCTGCCCCGCGCCGTTGGAATGCTGCGCGCCAAGGACCTTTTGATGACCAACCGGCGGGTCACCGCCGAGGAGGCGCTGACGTGGGGAATGGCGACGCGCGTCGTTCCCGCGGCGTCCCTGATTCCGGAAGCGCTCGCGCTGGCGCAATCGCTGGCCGCCGGGCCCGCGACCTCGCTCGGCTTGACGAAACACCTGCTCAACCAGGCTTATGGCTCGATCCCGGACTTTCTCAACGAGGAGGCGATGACCCAGGCCATCGCCTTCGGCAGCGAAGAGTTCGGCGAAGGCGTCGCGGCCTTTCTCGGCAAGCGGAAGCCGCAATTCCGACGCCGCGGCCCGGTCTAGGCGAGTACGAGTTCGTCATACCCCTTCGCCGCCACCTCGTTGCATCTGGCGCGGTATGCGGGAGCACTGCCGCTATAGCGCGCGACGATGCGCGTTTGCTTGCCTTCCACATTACTGTTGATCCCGGTCATCCAGGAGCTGACCTCGTTGGAGAGCAGCCCCACGCCGAGCGCCTTGACGTGATCGGTCCAGGTCGCGACGCCCGCTGGCGTGGCCTCGACGCGCGTCAGGCCGGATTGCCTGGCATGACCGATCAGGCCGGTCACCCAGTCGACATTGTATTCGATGCTGCGCGGAATGTTGCCAAGCGCGGTGTGCGGTCCCATCAGCATCATCATGTTGGGGAAGCCGTCGACCATGACACCGAGAAAGGTCTGCGGGCCGCTGTTCCATTTGTCCTTGAGCCGCACGCCGTCCACGCCGCGGAGGTCGATCTTGTCGAAACTGCCGGTGATGGCGTCGAAGCCGGTCGCGTAGATGACGATGTCGAAGTCGTATTCCTTATTGCTGGTCTTGATACCCTTGGGGGTGATGCGCTCGATCGGCGTTTCCGTGATGTCGACCAATTCGACATTGTCCCGGTTGTAGGCCTCGTAATAAAAGGTCTCCAGCGGCAGCCGCCTGGTGCCGAAGCCGTGGTTCCTGGGGATCAGCTTTTCCGCAACCTCTGGGTTTTTCACCCGCTGGCGGATCTTCCGTGCCACGAAATCGCTGATCGTCGCGTTCGCCTCGCGGTCGATCAGGATATCGCGGAAATTGCCCTGCCAGATGCCGAAGCCGCGCTCGCTATAGAGTTTCTCGTAGAAGGCTTCGCGCTCCTCGTCGGAGACCTCGAACGCTCCGCGCGGGTCCGGATTATGCAGGAAGCAGGCAAAGGTCTCCTGGCAGCGCCTGAAAATCTCGGGGTAGCCGGCCTTGATCTTCTGCTGCGTCTCGGCATCGATCTTGCCGTTGTGCAGTGGCGCGCACCAGTTCGGTGTGCGCTGGAACACGGTGAGGTGGCCGACGCTTCCGGCGATGGTCTGGATGGTCTGCACGCCGGTGGCGCCGGTCCCGATCACCGCCACGCGTTTGCCGGCAAAGTCGACCGGCTCATGCGGCCATCGGGCGGTATGAAAAGACTGTCCCTGAAAAACGTCCACCCCTTCGATCCGCGGCAAAGTGGGGGAGGAGAGCGGACCGATCGCGGTGATCAGGAAGCGGGAGCGAAAGCGGCTGCCGTCCTGCAGTGTGACACTCCAGCTGCGCGTGTCCTCCGACCAGGTTGCGGCCGAGACCCGGCTGCGGAACTGGATATCGCGGCGAAGGTCGAACTTGTCTGCGACGTGATTGAGGTAGCGGAGCGTTTCCGGTTGGCCGGCGAAATGCTCGGACCAGTCCCACTCCTCCAGCAGTTCCGGCGAAAAGGAATAGCCGTAGGAGTAGCTTTCGGAATCGAAGCGTGCGCCCGGATAACGGTTCCAGTACCAGGTGCCGCCGACGCCGGTACCGGCCTCGAACACGCGCACCCGCATTCCGAGTTCGCGCAACCGGTGCAATTGATACATGCCCGACATGCCGGCCCCGATGACGATGGCATCGAAGTCGAGATCCGGCTCCGCGCCGGTTAAGGCGCTGGCTTCACGCGAAGCGGCCATGTTTCGTTTGCTCCCTGCAGGCGGCGAGATCCGGCTTTCTTGAAGCGAAGCCTGTACCCGGCTGACGTCGGGAGAAGGTAATCAGCGCTTCGGGCATCGTGCAACGGCCATTGCGCCAACGGGGCTATGCACAAACCTAACCCCGCCGCACGCTCGCACCACCGTCTACCGGCAGCGTCACGCCGGTGATGAAGCCGGCCTCATCCGAGGCCAGGAACAGGGCCGCGTTGGCGACGTCCCAGCCGGTGCCCATCTTCCTGCGCAACGGTACTTTCGCATCGCGCTCGGCCTCGACCTCAGGGCGGCTTTTCTTGAACTCGCGGGCGCGGG
>JBAQER010000122.1:0-21302 GCA_049286845.1 Bradyrhizobium sp. | reverse complement strand
CTGTAAAAGTGATTTGCCCGACGGGTTAAGCGAAATATTTTTGTTGGAGGGACTGGACACGCCACAATCGCAAGGCGAACTGATTTGCCCGTCGGGTAGTGAATCTACCTTCCCTTGAACTGCGGCTTGCGCTTTTCCATGAACGCCTGCCTTCCTTCGCGGAAATCTTCCGAGTCCATGCAGGCGTTGCCGATTTTCTTGATCGCGTCCATGTCGCGCTTGCTTTCGTCTTTCAATACCTGCGCGATGGTGATCTTGGCGGCCTGAATGGCGAGCGGGGCGTTGCCGGAGATGGTGCGGGCGATCTCCAGCGTCGCGTCCCACAGCTCAATGTCCGCCACCACGCGATCGACCAGCCCGATCCGCAGCGCCTCGGCGGAATCGATCCGCATCCCCGTGTACATCAACAGCCGCGCCCAGGACGGGCCGACCAGCGACACCAGATGCTTCAGGCCGTCATAGCCATAGGCGATGCCGAGCCTGGCGGCGGGAATGCCGAACTGGCTGTAGTCGGAAGCGATGCGGATATCGGCCAGCATCGCCACCTGCATGCCGCCGCCGAGGCAGAAGCCGCGGATGCAGGCGATCGTCGGCTTCGGATAATCCGCCAGCAGCGCGCGCTGCGCGGCGCTCTTCTTGGCATATTCTTCCCCTGCCTCGGCGTTGTGGCGGGTCTTCTCGAACTGGCTGATATCGGCGCCCGAGACGAACGCCTTGTCGCCGGCGCCGACCATGATCACCACGCGCACCTCGGGATCGTCGCGCAATTCGACCAGCGCGTGGCCGAGCCCTTCCCACATGTCGAGCGACATGGCGTTACGCTTTTCGGGATTGTTGAACGTGATGACGCCGACGCCGTCGCTGACGCTCTGCAGGATCTTGCCGTCGGCAAAGGATTTTTCGATTGTCTTGGGGGCGTCCAGCATCGGTGCGCTTTCGTGAAGTATCGAGGTGGTCCAGCCTCAGGACGTGAGGAAGGGACCGGTCTTCGCCCGCGCGGAAGCCGGAGGCGCCTGTAATTTAGCCGAGCATTCGGCCGTAGGGGAGCGTTTCCGCTGAGCATCCTCGATGTCAAACGGCCAGATAGCGCCACTTGCCATGGCGTCGGGCTCGTCCTGTCGCGCCCGGACCCGCGTGTGGCCTGGCGCGTCGATGGTTTGCCGGCCGCTTGCGCCGATCGAACGTATCCGCGGTGCTGCGAACCGAAAGCTCGCGCTGCGAACCCCAAGGAGAACTCCAAGGGAACCCCAAGGGTTTGCAGCGGCTAGCCTTCGTTCGCGGCGATCGATTCCATCAAGGACACCAGCTGACGCTGCACGGTCTGGTCCTTGATCTTGCTGTAAGCCCGCAGCAACCGGAGGCTGAACGCGCTGTCGAGGAACAGCAGGCTTTCGACCTCCCGCGCCTTGCCGTCGCCGTCATAGAAGAAGGTGACGGGGACATCGAGCGCAGTGGCGATGGCTTGAAGACGGGCGGCGCCGACACGGTTGACGCCCTTCTCGTACTTCTGCACCTGTTGGAAGCTGACGCCGAGTTTGTCGCCAAGTTCCGCCTGCGAGATCTTCTGCTCAACGCGCCGCAGCCGGATTCGTTTGCCCAATTCGATGTCGGGTTTTCCAGCACTGCGCTGCTTCATTTTCTTCGCTGCTGATTTCATCATCCTGCCTTTACCGTCCTTCGTCGGTCGAGAAGCCCCCGAATAAATGGGTCAGGGTTTCACCCTTGTATACCGCGTTGAATTCGCATGGATGGACGAATTCGTCCTTGAACCACGGGAATCTCACGGGATTGAAAGCCTCCACCAGCCAGTCGATCATCCGCCGCACCCGGGGGATGCGGCCGCTGCCGGGATGGTAGGAGAGCCAGATGTCGAACGGCTGGCGCAACGGAATCTCGAGCGGAACGATCTTGCCGCCGAGTGCGTAGCCGTACGTCGGAAACACGCCGACCCCCGCGCCGTTGGCGACGGCCCAGTAATGGGCGCTGCTGACGTTGGTTTTCATCACCAGCAAGTCCCGCTGCGAATAGCCGGGAAACCAGCTTTCGAACGTTTCCTTGGCGGCGATCTCATCGGCGACCTGCATCACCAGCCGGTGCTTGACCAGCTCTTCCGTGGTCTTCGGCGCGCCGAATCTCTCGATGTATTTCTCGCCGGCAAAGAACATCAGGTGCATGCGACCAAGCCGGACCAGCTTGACGTCGAGCGCGGCCGGCCGCGACAAATGGATCGCAATGTCGGCCTCATGCCGCGACACGTCGGCGGATCGCATCGCGCAGTGCAGATCGACCCGGATGTTCGGGAACGATTGCTGGAATTCGACCAGGCGCGGGGCCAGCCAGAAGGTGCCGAGTCCCTCGGTGACGGCAACGCGGACTTCGCCCGACAGCGTATTGGTGACGGAATTGCCGGCGCGCACCAGGTCGAACGACGCGGCCTCCATGCGTTCCACCGCGGAGACGACCAGCGAGCCTTCGTCGGTCAGCCTTGTGCCGTGAACGTCGCGCGTGAACAGGGTGGCGCCGACCTGGCGCTCGAAATCGTCGATGCGCCGGCGCACGACGTTGATGGACAGGTCGAGCCGCTCGGCCGCGGACCTGAAGCTGCCGCAGCGGACCACCTCCAGGAAAACCCTGGCGGCGTCCCAGTCGGTGAGACTGCCTATCGCGACCTTTTGGCGTTCCTCCTGCGGAACGCCCCTTTCCACGACCAGACGCATACATCGTCCTTTCTGCGCGCTAAACTTGGCAGAATATGCCCGAAACTACAACCACTGCGGGTCTCAGTCCCCGGGGATTTCGACGCTTGTGCTTACCCCGCAGGTCCCCCTCCGGAACCCCCATCCTGATACCGTCAGGCAGGCCTTCCGACCTCAAAAGGGGCCCCAAATGACGTCAGCCGTCAGCCTGCGGACCTTCGCCAACTCCTCCAGCGTCCCAATCGTCGTTTTTGTGGACATGCAGCAGGAATACCTGGCGGAGCAGCGGCTGGAGGCGATTTCCGGGATCGACCGCGCGCTGGGCAATTGCCGGCGGGTTCTCGACCATTCCCGCCGGGTCGGGTTGCCGGTCGCCTTCATCCGCATGGTCAACGAGTCGGCGCTCTCCAACCGGATGACGCCGATCGTGCGCTGGATCGAGGGTTTCGAGCCGTACCGCAACGAAATGGTGTTCGAGCGCAGCGCGCCGTCGTGCTATTCTTCCGAACCTTTTGCCGCATTGGCGAACCAGAGCCGGGGTGGCATCGTGCTGGCCGGATTCGCGGGCGAGTCAGCCTGCCTGTCGACCTTGATCGATGCCTTCCACCGCAACCACGAGGTTACTTTTCTGTGTGACGCGTCGGCCAGTCATGCCTTCGACGACATGTCGGCGGACGACGTCCATCGGGCCGTATCGCGAATATCGGGACTTTTTGGAGGGGTGTATGAAACGACCGACTGGATCGCCTCCGCTCTACCTCGCAAGCTCGGTTACGGAAAGAACGCTGGTGGCTAATTCGGAAGAACGATTGCATTCGATTCTCGCAACGCTTGAGCAGTGCCGGGCGGCGCTGGTCAAGGACGGCCGTCCGGAGACGGCCAAGCTGGTGTCGCTGGCGATTCTCGACCTACGGATCGACCTCAGCAAGATTCCGGATTCGGATCTCAAGGCGCTGTGCGACGCGATGACGCCGGATGACGACGCGGCCGAACGGTCGAACGATCCGAAATCGCCCGGCGGCCAGCGCCGGCGCGCCGTGCTGAAGCTGGTGAAATAGCCACGCGCTTTCGAAGCGTCAGCCGGATTTTTCGATGTTCCGCCAGGGACGGCGTTCTCTTCGGCATTTGCAGCGACAAAAATAATCTTGCCTGATTGCGCGGTGGCTGCAATCTGATCCTCACCTCGAGGAGCACTGATCCTCACCTCGAGGAGCAGGAAAGCCATCCCATGAGCCAACTCATTGTCCGCGCCGGCGACTTCACGTTCGATGCGCGTTTCGAGGAACAACTGGCGCCGAAGACCTGTGCCGCGTTTCGCCGCGCGATGCCGTTCGAAAGCCGGATGGTCCATGTGCGCTGGAGCGGCGAGGCGGTGTGGCTTCCGCTCGGCGATCTCGACTTCGGCGTCGGCTATGAAAACCACACCAGCTATCCCGCGCCGGGCCAGATCATCCTTTATCCCGGCGGCATCAGCGAGACCGAGATTCTGCTGGCCTATGGCGGCGTGCACTTCGCCAGCAAGATGGGGCAGCTCGCCGGCAACCATTTCATCACCCTGACCTCGGGGCTCGACCGGCTGCCGGAGCTCGGCAAGACCGTGCTGTGGAAGGGCGCGCAGAAGGTCCGGTTCGAGGCGGCTTGAATGGCTGACGCCCCATATCCCCGCGATCTCCGCGGCTATGGCCGAGAGCCGCCCGATCCGCGCTGGCCCGACGGCGCGCGGATCGCGGTGCAGTTCGTCGTCAACTTCGAAGAGGGCGGCGAGAACAATATCCTTCACGGCGATCCCGCCTCGGAAGCCTTTCTGTCCGACGTGCTCGGCGCGCAGCCCTGGCCGGGACAACGCCACGCCAATATCGAATCGATGTTCGAATACGGCTCCCGCGCCGGCTTCTGGCGGCTGTGGCGCATCTTCAGCGAGCGCAAGCTGCGCCCGACGGTGTTCGGGGTCGCGACCGCGCTGCAGCGCAATCCCGAAATCGTCGCGGCGATGAACGAGGCCGGCTGGGACATCGCCTGCCATGGCCTGAAGTGGGTCGAACACAGGGATATGCCGGAAGCGGAGGAGCGCGGCACGATTGCGCAGGCCATCCGCATTCACACCGAGGTAACGGGGCAACCGCCGCTCGGCTGGTACACCGGGCGGTCCTCGATCAACACCTTGCGGCTGGTGACGGAGACGGGCGGCTTTCTGTATTCCTGCGATTCCTATGCCGACGATCTGCCCTACTGGGTCAGGGGCGCGGCGGGACCGCATCTGATCATTCCCTACAGTCTCGACGCCAACGACATGCGCTTCGTCAACGCGCAAGGTTTTGGCGGCGGCGATCAGTTCTTCAGCTACCTCAAGGACAGTTTCGACGTGCTCTATGCCGAGGGAGCGACGTCGCCGAAGATGATGTCGGTGGGCCTGCATTGCCGGATCGCGGGCCGGCCGGGGCGGGCGGCGTCGCTGATGCGCTTTCTCGACTACGTCGCGGGCCATGACCGGGTCTGGGTGCCGACGCGGCTTCAGATCGCGCGGCATTGGCACGCCAACCTTGCGCATCTCGCCCAAGGCGCGCTGTCTGTCGGATCGCCGTGATGGCGCGGACAACCAATGGCGCCGGCGATCTCGGGCGGGAAATCGTCCGCCGCATCGACGCGCTCGGCGCGATCTCCGAGACTTCCAATCATCTGACGCGGATCTTTCTTACCCCCGAGCACCGCGCAGCGGCCGATCTGCTGCTGGCGTGGATGCGGGACGCCGGCATGGCCGCGCAGCTCGATGCCATCGGCAATGTCTGCGGCCGCTACGAAGGCGAGCGGGCGGGTTTGCCCTGCCTGATGCTGGGCTCGCATTACGATACCGTGCGCGACGCCGGCAAATGGGACGGGCCGCTCGGGCTCATTACCGCGATTTCCTGCGTCGGCGATCTCTACCGGCGCGGCAAGCGATTGCCCTTCTCGGTCGAGGTGACCGGCTTCGCCGATGAAGAAGGTGTCCGCTTCGCGTCGACCCTGCTCGGCAGCCGCGCCGTGGCCGGTACTTTCGACGATGGCGTGCTTGAAGCCAGGGACAGCGGCGGTATCGCGATGCGCGACGCCCTGCTGCGGTTCGGTCTCGATCCCGGCCGCGTCCGTGCCGCCGCGCGGAGGCGAGGCGAGCTGCACGCCTATCTCGAACTGCATATCGAGCAGGGACCGGTGCTGGAAAACCAAGGCCTGCCGGTCGGGGTGGTGACGGCGATCTCGGGCGCGACCCGGCTTTCGGTCGCGCTGTCGGGCATGGCCGGCCACGCCGGCACGGTTCCGATGGCGCTGCGGCGCGATGCTCTGGCGGGCGCCTCCGAATGCATTCTCGCCGTCGAGGCGTATTGCCGGGCCGAGCCCGGGCTCGTCGGCACCGTCGGCTCCATCAGCGCGATGCCGGGAGCGACCAACGTCATTCCCGGAAATGCCGTATTTGCGATCGACGTCCGCGCCGCATCCGACCAGCAGCGCACGCGCGCGGTCGCTGAAATCACCGATCGCATCAGGACGATCGCCGGGCGACGAATTCTGGTTGCCGCGATCAATGTGACCCATGAGAACCGCACCATACCCTGCGCCCCCTGGCTCAGGCAGCAGGTGGCCGAGGCCATCGCAGGTGAGGGCTATCGCGTGTTCGAACTGCCGAGCGGGGCCGGCCACGACGGCATGGCGATGATCGATATCACGGACGTGGCCATGCTGTTCGTGCGCTGCCGCGGCGGCATCAGCCATCATCCGGACGAGCACGTCGATCCGGCTGACGTGGACGCCGGCGCGCGCGTCCTGCTGCGCCTGATCGAGAATTTTCGCCCGCGGCCAGAATCAGCCCGTCGCTGAAAATCTCGAGCCCGACCGCGAAATCGGGCACCACCCTGCCCAGCACGCCCCCGGCAGCGGGGCGATCTGGACCTGAACGAAAAGTGAGCGGTGGAGCGGCTTTCGTGCGGTTCCGGCGGTCACGGAGATGCTAGACATGGACCGGCTTCCCGATCGATTCCACCTGATCGAACCTCCCTTCAGCCGGACAGCAACGATGGCAATGACCGTATGATTCAAGATGTCACGATCCCCGCGGCGCTGATTGCCGGTCTGGTCAGCTTCATGTCGCCCTGCGTGCTGCCTCTGGTGCCGCCCTATCTGATCTACCTCACCGGCGCGACCATCGAGCATGTCGCCAATGACGAGCCGGAAACCGCCTCGAAGCGCGCGGTGATGATTTCGGCCGTAATGTTCGTACTCGGCTTCTCCACCGTGTTCGTGGCGCTCGGCGCCAGCGCCTCCCTGATCGGCGGCCTGATCCGCGCCTGGTCGGCGGAGCTGTCCATCGTCGCCGGCGTCGTCATCATGGTGATGGGCCTGCACTTTCTCGGCCTGACGCGGATCGGATTTTTGATGCGGGAGGGGCGGCTGCCGATTCCGAAGCCGGTGGGCCTGTGGGGCGCCTATTTGATGGGGCTCGCCTTTGCGTTCGGCTGGACGCCCTGCATCGGCCCGATCCTCGCTGCCATCCTGTCGGTCGCCGCCGCCGAGGCGACGGTGACCAAGGGGGCGGGCCTGCTCGCGATCTATTCTGCGGGCCTCGGAATTCCCTTCCTGATCGCGGCTTTCATGGTCGAGCAGTTTTCCTCGCTGTTTGCGCGGATGAAGCGGCATCTGCCCACCGTCGAGCGCGCGATGGGCGTGCTGATGGTCGTCACCGGCATCGGCTTTCTCACCGGCGCGGTATCCAGCGTCAGCATCTGGCTGCTGGAGACGTTTCCGGCGTTGCAGAGCTTTGGCTAGGTGACGTGCCGAGTTTAGGGCAAGGTAATCGGACCTCACGACCAGGTGGATATACTGCGGCGTAATCCATTGCCAATGTGCAGAGAAGTCGATGCTCAAACGTGTATTGGTTCTTCTCGGCGAAACGTCATCCCCCGCGTCGGCGCGGCAATACGCGTTCCGCTTGGCGCAGACAACCAAAGCCGAAGTGGCCGGATTAGCCGGCGTTGACCTGACATATATAAACGCTCCTGTGCCCGGGGCTATCGGGTGAAAGTCATCCGCGCCGGTTAGTACGATAACAATACCGGCAGATGGGGACCTTTCAGAATCGTCCGAGTTGCACCACCAAACACGATTTGCCTCACTCGGGAGTGTCCATAAGCTCCCATGACCAAAAGGCCGGCACCGCGTTGCAGCACCTCTTTCACAATCTGCTCACCTACGGGCTCGCCACTGAAGTGGACTTCTTCATATCTCGCGCCGATGTCATGTGCTTTCAGATGCCGCACTAGATCGAGCCCACTCGGCAAACGGTCCAGCGGCTTCTCCTCGGTGATCGTCAGAATATCGACGGCGGTCGCCTCGCGCAGGATAGGCAGCGCATCATGGACAGCTCGGGTCGCGGGGCGGCTACCATCCCAAGCCACGACAACATGACCCAAAGCACAAGCAATATCGCGATCGGTCGGAAGCACGATCAAGGGCCGGCCGGAGCCGAAGAGCACTTCTTCAATGATTGGGACCTGGAACCCGCCCACTTCTTCATTTGAGGGCAAGATTGCGCAGTCATAAAGGCGGGCAATTTCCGTCACGACATCGGGTATTTCGGCGGATACGCATGTCTTGTAAGTTGTACTGTTCAGGACATTGTGCTGACGCGCCGCCTTCTCAAACAAGGCACCGGCGCGAAGCGCGGCATCGTTAGTCCTGGCGCGGTGCTCGAGAAGGAATTCGACAGTGGATGCCTTGTCAGATTCTCTTGCTCGGTCGATTTCCGAATAGTCGATGAAATCGGCCTCGACAACGAGCCCGGCAAGCCGAGCGTTGAGCGCGGATGCAAACGCGGCTGCATATTCGCTCATTCGACGAGCCGTATCGCCCGTGCTCGTGTAAACCAGAACTTCTCTGTACATGACACCCTCCAGAATCGACACCGCATTCAGTCACCCACAAGACTTTCTACGACCGACCCTTCAATAAACCACGTCAATGCCCGTGCAAATAGATGACATAAGAACTCAGGAGATAGACGATCAATAAGGAGAGGCTCACCCAGCCAATGGTGCCATGGAAGCGCGTGGCCGGCCTATAGAGAAGGGCGACAATCAGGATTCCGGACATTATCACCGCGGCGAAGGCCGTTATGGCGTGCGTGGGCGACACTGCTGAAAGCAGCGGTCCCCGCACATAGAAAAGATCGTCAATCGCCAGGATGAACACATCGAACAAGTTGCTGCCCAGCAGATTGGCGATGGCCATGTCAAGTGCGCCAAGGCGCAGCGCACTGATGGTCACGACCAACTCGGGCAGCGATGTCGCACCAGCGATGAGGAGCGTGCCGACGAATGTCGTCCGCCAGCCCATGACATCTGCAATCTCGACTCCGACGAACGGGAGCCATGCGCCGGCGCCGACCACGACGGCAGCGGCGGCAAGATACCGGGTTACTGCCGTCGCCAGAGTGATATCCGGATCGTTGTCGACAGTCGCCTGGGGTGCTGGCTTCCGGCGCTCGTAAACGAAGGCGGAGCGCATCGCGACAAGATAGAGAACAAGGATGATGGGAGTGTAGACACCGACATGTAGAAATTTGAGATCGAGGTCGTCGCGGCCGAGCAGCAGCGAGACTCCTGCAAGTCCGATCAGAATAACGCCGAAGCCCGCCGTCAGAATGTGGCCTTGGTCCATGCGACTATACATCGGTCCGTCCCGGTGCATCGCATCGAGAACTACCAGCATCGCCAGATTGAAAACACAACTGCCCAAAGCATCGCCAACCGCAATATTGGGCGCGGCAGCGATGGTGACCGCGCTGACGCCGGTGAACAGCTCTGGCAAGGACGTGGCGGTTGCAAGCAGGAGCAAACCGATCCACGTCCGTGAAACACCGGTCCTCCGGGCGATGATGTCCCCATAACGCGTCAGGATCGGACCGGCGAAGCCGATCAGTGCGGCACATATAGAGAATTTCACCCAGACCATAGCAATTGTCATTATCTGAAACCTGTCGTTGCCGCTTCCGGTGCCACGACCGGGTATGGCCTGGGTTCAACCGTTGCATTCGAAATCCGCCGAGACAGATTACGCCGGCGAGCGAGGAGGACCGCCTCTCCCCCAACGTCCTGAGCAGTTTCAAGACACCTCGAAATCAATCAGGGGTCGTCGTGAGTTTGCGTGCTCAGTTCAATTGCGAGGGCAGCCCGCGCCTCCTTCTTCGTACCAGAAACGGTCCGGCCGTGACACCAAGCAACAGAATCGCAACGAGGAAATTGACCAGCCCCGTGACGATGCGATCCACCACGCCAAGATCGACCACGTCGTAGCGCGTTACGCTGACGACAAGAACGAGCGTAACGAGAATGCCGGCCCATTCGATGGAATCGAGGAGTGTCTTGGAGATTTGAATCATGGGATTCACAATCACAGATACGACAGGATCAGGTAGCCGGCCAGCATGATGGTCATCCAGAACGCCATCGCGCCGGTCGGCCAGGTGCGGGCGAGAATGCCATCGGGGCCATGATAATGCTGGATTCCCGAAGAGACTCCCCGGGCAATGCGCTCCGCCGAGTTCAGCACGCCATCCCACGCCGCCGCCGCTTCCCGGTCCAGGCTTCGAGCCAGCGCGAGACCGAGCCGCCGGTATAGCCAATCCAGATCGAGCGTGATGGTCAGCGTGCGCCGCAGCCAGCCAAGCATCAGGAAGAATGCGAGGCCGGAAAACAGCAGCAGCTGCAGATAGAAAACCACGTGGCTTGCGGTATAGGGAACGTAGGCTACTGGATACGGCAAAATCGCATAAAGGGGTCCGGGCAGAACGCCGATGCCGATGCAAAGGGCGGCGAACAGGATCATGGCGGCTCGCATGTTCCAGGGCGGATCAGCCGGTCGCAGTCCCGAATCCTTCTGAAAGAACACGAACCATGGAAACTTGATGCCGGCATGCAGGAAAACGCCAGCCGAGGCGGCGGCGAGCAGATACCACACCGCTTCCAGATGCTGCATTCCCGCGGCATCCGAGATCATCGATTTAGACACGAAGCCTGACGTCAGGGGAAACGACGATATCGACAGCGCCCCGACGATACCGCAAATGGTGGTGAGCGGCATGGTGCGGAACAGCCCGCCGAGTTCGGTGCATTTGCGCTTGCCGGTCATGTAGAGAACCGAGCCTGCCGACATCAACAGCAGCGCCTTGTAGATGATGTGCGTGAACGCATGCGCTGCAGCACCATTGAGCGCCAGCTCGGTCCCGATACCGATTCCGGTCACCATGAACCCCACCTGATTCACGATGCTGTACGCCAGGATGCGGCGCATGTCGTTTTCGAGGATCGCGTACACGATCCCGTAGAACACCATGAACAACCCGACATAGATCAGCAGCTCCGTGCCCGGAAAGCAGCGCAGCAACACATAGACCGCGGCCTTCGTGGTGAAGGCCGAAAGGAACACCATGCCGCTCCACGAGCTCTCGGGATAGGCGTCAGGTAGCCAAGCCGAGATGGGCCACGCACCTGCATTGATAAGAAACCCGGTCAGGATCAGGCCTCTCGATATGCTGTCAAGCTCAAGCTTGCCCATGGCCAGCGAGCCGGTCGTGGCGATCTCGCCGGCGATGCCAGCCATCAACAAGACCCCGCCGAGCAGATGGATCGCGGCGTATCTCAATCCCGCTCCACGCGCGGACGGTCCGGCGCTCCACACCACCAGGGTTGAAGCAATGGCCATCAGTTCCCAAAAGATGAAGAGACTGATCAGGTCGCCCGCAAACACGACGCCGATGGCGCTGCCGGCGTAGCAAAAGGCCGCAGCAAGCTCTACCACGCGGTTCTGGTTGAGCGCGAACAGGCCGCCGGCGAACGCCATGATGGCAAACACAGTCGCGAACAAACGAGAAAGCGCATCGCCCTTAACGAGCGTGAGCTCATACTTCAGAAACGCAGTCTGCAGCGCCACTCCGTCGGGCACCTGCCAAACGAGGAACAGCGTAACCAGCGGCAGCACAAGAATCACGAGCCCGCGCAGCCTGACTGGCAACAGCGGCAAGATCAGGCCGCCGATGATTAGCACAATGGCCGGCGGAAGGATGACGTTAGCTGTCATAATAGGTGTCCGGCCGCTTCAGGATCGCGCCGAGCGCTTTGGCAAACACAATCATGACGACGCAAGACGCGAATCCGAACCACGCGCCGAAGCCGAATGTGCCGTCCAGCCCGAAATACGGGTGGTGGTCGATCACGAGGTCCATCAACACGGTTGCCGCCAGCACGATGACCGACCCGATCCAGAGCCGCTTGATCGTGCTTTCGCGCGTAAGCCAGTGGTCGTCCATGACTCAACGCCCCATCATGAGTGTTGCCAGCGTATAGGGTATCCCGGGCAGGAAGAACATCAGCATCGATCCGGCCGCCGTCGCAATCAGCGCCAGCACTATCGGCCACGGCGCCTCGCCGGACTTGGGCCGGTGCCCGTCGCCCGCAGCCTCGCGGAAGAATGCGCGAAAAACGATCGGCAGGAAATAGCCGGCGTTGAGCAACGTGCTCGCGACGATGACCGAGACCGCCAGCCAGTTGGCCGTCTGCATCGCCCCGGTGAGAATGAACCATTTGCCGAGGAAGCCCGCGGTCGGCGGAATACCGATCATGCCGAGCGCGCCGATCGTAAAGGCCGCCATGGTCCACGGCATGCGGCGGCCGATGCCGTCAAGCTGGCTGACCTCCGTTAGATGCGCAGCCGTGTAGATCGACCCCGCGGCGAAGAACAGGGTGATCTTGCTGAAGGCGTGGGCGGCAATATGCATCGCGGCGCCGGTCAATGAGATCGGCGCCAGGATCGCGACGCCGAGCACGACATAAGAGAGTTGCGAGATGGTCGAATAAGCGAGCCGGCGTTTGAGATTGTCCTGCCGTAACGCCACGATGGAGGCAGCAATAACCGTCGTCCCCGCCGCCGCCGTAAGCCACGCGGATTGCCCCAATGAGCTGAGATTATCGACGCCGAAAACGAACACCGCTACTTTCACCACCGTGAAGACGCCGGCCTTGACCACCGCCACAGCGTGCAGCAACGCGCTGACCGGCGTCGGCGCCACCATCGCCGCCGGCAGCCAGAAATGCACCGGCATCACCGCCGCCTTGCCGATGCCGAACACGTAGAGCGCGAGCAGGACGGCGATGACGGGCGCGCCGGCCTTGCCGGCGAGGATGCCGCCGGGCGTGAAATCGAGTGTGCCGGCGAAGGCCCAGGTGGCGATGATCGCCGGCAGGAACAACAACAGCGACGTACCGAGCAGGAGCAGCAGATAGATGCGGCCCGCGCGAACGGCTTCCTCGTTCCGCTTGTGCGTCACCAGCGGATAGGTCGAGAGTGTCAACGCCTCGTAGAACAGGAACAGAGTGAACAGATTCTTGGCGAACGCAACCCCGATGGTGCTGCCGAGCGCCACGGCAAAGCAGACGTAGAATGTGGTCTGGCGCGGCTCGTTGTTGGCGCGCATGTACCCGATCGAATAGATCGAGTTGACGATCCACAACGAGGCGGCGACCAGCGCGAACAGCATGCCGAGCGGCTCGACCTTGAACGCAATGTCGAGGCCCGGGGCGACACGGATGACCTGTGCTTCCGGCCTGCCGCCATCGAACACCGGCCCGAGCAGGCTGAACGCGATCAGGCACAGTGAAACCGCGGTCGCCAGCGTTACCGTCTCGCGCAGGTTTGGAATTCTGTGAAACAGCGGAATGATCAGCGCCCCGACGAATGGCGTCAGTACTGCGATGACGACGAGGCTCTCGGTCGAAAGGGCTGTCATCGCAGCGCCCCGAGCAGGTTCCTGGCGGCCGTGCTGGCGATCCCCGCGGTCCACTCGGTGTCGAGGCCGAAATAGACCGTGGCGGCGGCCAGTACCATGAGCGGCAGCAGCATGGATAGCGGGGGGTCGCTCGCATTTGCGATTGCGGCCGACGGCTCCCGCAGCCAGGCGACTTCGAGGATGCGGCCGACATAGACCAGCGCGATCAGCGAGCTTGCAACGATCAGGAAGACCAGAACCCACCAATCCTTATCGATCGCGCCAAGCACCAGGTACCATTTGGAAATGAAGCCGGACGTGCCGGGCGTGCCTACCAGCCCGAAGCACGCGACCGTGAAGGCTGTCATGGTGAGCGGCATTTTGCGGCCGATGCCGGCGAGATCCGAAAGCCGCACCGTGCCGACGCGGAAGAAAATCGCTCCGACCGCGAGAAACAGCGCCGCCTTCATCAGCGCGTGATTGACGACGTGGACCAGCCCGCCGGTCAGTCCCGCCTGGTTGGCGAGCCCGACGCCGAGCGTGATGTAGCCGATCTGAGCAACCGAGGAGTAAGCGAGCATGCGCTTCAGATTGGTCTGGAACACCGCAATCAGCGAGGCGACGAACATGGCGGCGAGCGATAGCGCGACGATGATTCCGGTGACCGGCAGAGCGGAAAAGTCGATCGCGACGCCGAAGATCGAGAAGAAGAAGCGCACCATTAGGTAGATCGCGACCTTGGTCGCCGTCGCGGACAAAAAGGCAGTCGCCCAGGACGGTGCATAGGCATAGGCATTCGGTAGCCAGACGTGGAGCGGGAACAATGCGAGTTTCAGGCTGACGCCGACGGTAATGAAGGCCAGGGCTGCCACGACGGCCCGCGAGTGCTCGGCCCACTCCGGTGCCAGCCGCGCGGCAATATCGACCATGTTGAGAGTGCCGGTCAGCAGATAGAGCAGGCCCACGCCGATGATGTAGAAGGTCGCCCCGATCGTGCCCATGATCAGGTACTGGAACGCGGCGAGCAGCGCGCGCCGGTCACGGCCGAGCGCGACCAGAACATAGGTCGATAGCGACGAGATTTCGAGAAAGACGAAGGCGTTGAAAGCGTCGCCCGTCACCGTGATCCCCAGCAGGCCGGTCAGGCAGAGCAGGTACATGCAATAGAACCATGCCTGCTGTCCTTCCTCGACCTCGAACGCGACGGAGCGCCGCGCGAATGGCGTGATCACGGCGCCGACCGTCGAGACCAGGACCAGCACGAAGCCGTTGAGGACGTCGACCCGGTACTCGATGCCCCAGGGCGGCGGCCAGCTGCCGATGTGGTAGGAGATTGGGCCCGTCGCCAAGACCTGCCACAGCATTGCTCCGGCGATGAACGGCATGAGCCAGCTCACCGCCAGCGCAAGCGCGAAGGCCGGGCCGGCGCGGCGCAGGAACCCGGCAAGCAAAGCGCCGAACAGCGGAACGACGACCTGTAATACGGGGAGGTGCGGCCAGACCGCGTTCATGTCTCGCGGTCCATTTCGAAAATCTCGTCCTCCTCGATCGTGCCGTAGGCCTCGTTGATGCGCACGACCAGTGCGAGGCCGAGCGCGAGGGTGGCTACGCCGACGACGATGGCGGTCAGCATCAGGACATGGGGAAGGGGATTCGAGTACACGGTGAACGCCGGGTCGATGATCGGAGCGGTTCCGCCGATGATCTTTCCCGGCTCGACGTAAAGCAGATACACGGAGGTCTGGAAGATCGACAACCCGACAAGCTTCTTCACCATGTTGCCGCGGGCGACAACGATGTAGAGGCCGGCCATCATCAGGAAGACGGTGATTGCGTAGGGGTAGTGATCGAGGACTATCGCCAGCGTCGGCATCAGCGGCCCCGCTCGACAAAGGCGTAGAACAGGGAGGTCATAGTGCCTGCCACCGTGATCAGAACGCCGGCTTCGACCAGGAATATGCCGAGTTCGTGCCCGTGGGCGGGGTCATGGGAGAGCACTGAATAGTCGAGATAGTTCTTGCCCATCAGGAGCCCGGCGACGCCGGTTCCGGCATAGATCAGCACGCCGAGCGGGACCATGCGCTGGACCAGAACCTGTGGCGCAATGCGGTGCGCCAGATCAAGGCCGCAGGTGATCGCGAGAAGGATGACCATGCTGGCCGTGATGACGCCGGCCTGGAAGCCGCCGCCCGGTCCGTAATCGCCGTGGAATTGAACGTAGAGCGCGAACAGCAGAATGAATGGCAGGATCAGCTTGGTCCCGACGCGCAGAACAAGATCGTAACTCATCGCGTTGTCTCCGCGTCATCGGGGCGGCCTCGTCGCCGCGCCTTGCGCAGCAGCAGCATGACTCCGATGCCGGCGGTGAAGATCACGGTCGTCTCCCCGAGCGTATCGTAGCCGCGGTAGTCAGCCAGCACCGAGGTCACGACGTTGGGAACATTGGTGTCCCTGATCGTGTCGGCGACGTAGCGCGGCGCCACGTGCTTGTGAATTGCCGCATCGGGGGCGCCGAACGGTGGAAAAACCAGAGTGCCCCACACCAGCATTGCGCCGGTCAACAGCGAAACGAACAGCGGCAGGAGATTGGGACGGATCGGCCGCATCTCGGTGGTTTTGATCAGATGCAGGGTCGCGAGCAACAGCACCGTTGACACGCCGGCGCCGACCGACGCCTCGGTCATCGCCACGTCCACGGCGTCGAGTACGATCAGCACGCTCGCCATCAGGAAGCTGTAGATGCTCGCAAGAATGACGACGCCGAACAGGCTCCGTCGGCGGACGATGGCGATCGTCACGACAGCAAGCAGTGTCAGCAGCACCGTGTTGATGAGGGATATTATGGCTGTCTCCCGTTGTCCGGATTGGTCGGCTGGGGATGAGCGATGCTGCGGCGGTCTTCCGCCAGCATCGGCTCGATACCCTCATGCAGGCAGGCTTGCGCGAGAGCGTGGGTAACGACTGGCCCGATGAAAAAGAACAGGGCCAGGAGAAACACGAGCTTCAGCGTCACCAGGCCGAAACCGGCCTGCAGGCTCATGCCGAGGATCAGAAAACCGACGCCGAGCGTGTCCGTGACGCTGGCCGCATGCATGCGCGTGAAGATTTCCGGCATGCGGACGAGCCCGAACGCCCCCACGATGGTGAAGAACGATCCGAGGAGGATGAGCCCCCAGCTGGCGATATCGACGGCCAGCGTCATGGTTTCGGCTCCCCCTCTGCGTCGTAAGCCAGATCGCCGTGGCGGAAGAACTTCAGGACCGAGAGGGTGCCGATAAGATTGAGCAAGCCGTAAGTCAGCCCGATGTCCAGGAACTCGGGACGTTCAGTCAGGAAGCCGACGACGGCGAGCAGCATAATTGCCAGGGTACCCACGGAGTTGCCCGCGAGTACGCGGTCGAACACCGTAGGTCCTCTAATTGCACGGGTAATTGCGAGGGTCAGAGCGACGAGAATGGCTGCGGCGGCGGCGGCAAACATCACGCCATGCCTTCAAACTGGCTGACGCGGCGGTCCATCCCGCCGCCCTCCAGGTCGAGAGCTCCGTCTCGAACCAGCGCATGAACGGTGAATTCGTTGCCGCTCACCCCGACGGTGATCGTGCCGGGCGTGAGTGTGATCGAGTTGGCATAGGTCGCCATGCCAGCCGGCGTTTTCTGGCTTGCCCGCACAACGGTCATTGTGGGCGAAATCGGAAGGCTCGGATGCAGAATGACCTTGGTTACGCTCCAAGCCGATTTGGCGATCTCAAGAAACAGCCAGGGAAAATAGGTGATCGCTCCCCAGAACAGCTCGATCGGATGTCCTTCCACATCGGCCGAGCGCATGCGGATCGCGGCGAAAACGCACGCCACCGCACACACCGCGCCGACGGTAACCAGCATCGGCGTGTAATGCCCGGACAGCGCAAGCCAAAAAGCAAATAGGAAGCCCCCCAGACTGAGATACCGCATCCCCATCCCCACCGGTCGTCTCGTTGTAGCTACTGTCCAGGGTCAGATGGGATGTCTCCCCTGAAACCTGGCTCATCTTCGTGAGCTTTCAATCCTACCTTCTTTGGCGGGCAAATTGGAAGCGTATCCAAGACACAGGCCCCTCGATTTGTTCAATCCAAATCGACCTCGCCACATCCTGAGCCCACGAGCAGTCAGACGGCGAAATCGGCCGATGTCCTTACGGGTCAAATGCCCTTACGGGTCAAGACGGATCTGTCGACCCTGGAGTCTTCCGAACGGACATCCTGCAGCGGGAGTGCCACCGCCGTACCACCCAAGGATTGCCGCAGGCATGGTTTTTGCTTTGTCCGGGTCGTCTCTCAGAGGTGAAATATGCTGCGGATACCGCGTCGGTTCAGCCATTTCGTATATGGCGTGATTCAATCCGGACTTACATGCGCACTTGCGGCGGGGATCGCGAGTTCTCCCTTCATTGCGACCGGCACTTTCGTCACCCACTGGGCTCAATCGTGGTTTTTCGCCTGGATCATCATGCTGCCGGTCGTGCTTTTCGCGGCCCCGGCGATTCGGAGGCTATCGTATATCCTGACGCGAGGTGAGGACGATCCCGGCCAAACCAACAAGGCCGCGAACTGATGGGGCCGGCTATTTTGCCGGAGGTGCGGCCGAGATGGCCTCACCCATTGCCTAGAGCCTTTTCCGTTCCGATTGAATCGGAACGGGGCTCTATCTCTTTATTTTGACGCGTTTTCTTCACGCGAACCGGTATCCACTTCGCTTGAAAACGCTCTAGCTGGCATCCTCCAGCGTGCACGTCACGGTGTAGACCACGCCGTGGGGCAGGAAATCGACGGTGGCTTCGCCGCCGAGCTGGTCGCGGGCGCTGCGCTCGATCAGTCGCGATCCGAAGCCGCTCTGTTCCGGCGCCGTGACAGGAGGACCGCCGGACTCGGTCCAGATCAGCCGTAGCTGCGGTTTGACGTCTTCCGCGATCACTTCCCAGTCCAGCTCGACCTTGCCGGTGTCGTTGGACAGCGCGCCATACTTCGCGGCGTTGGTCGCGATCTCGTGCAGGATCATCGACAGCACCACCGACAGCCGCGGCGACAGCGGCACGTCCGGTCCGGACATTCGCAGCCGCTCCGGCGTGTTGAGCAGATAGGGCTGCAACACGCGGCCGATGACGCCCCTGAGTTCGGAGCCCTGCCACTTCTCCTGGCTCAGCAGATTGTGTGCCTCCGCCAGCGCGCCGAGCCGGCCCTCGAATTTTTCGCGCTCGGCGCGGCTTGCGCTGCGAAACGTCTGCGTGGCAATCGACTGCAGGATGGCCAGCGTGTTCTTGACGCGGTGATTGAGTTCCTCGATCAGGAGATCATGCAGCATCTCGCCGCGGGCGATCGCGGTTGCCATCCGCACCGCGAAGGCGAGGCCGATCAGCAGCAGAATGCCGCCGATCAGGCTGGTGATGGCGAGGTTACGCCAGAGCGGTCCGACCAGCGAGCTCTCCGCGATCCCGGCGGCCACCGTCCAGCCGGTCAGCGAGGACCGCGCATAGCTCGTGATCAGCGGTAC
The DNA here is from genome assembly GCA_049286845.1 of Bradyrhizobium sp. GTDB lineage: Bacteria > Pseudomonadota > Alphaproteobacteria > Rhizobiales > Xanthobacteraceae > Bradyrhizobium. The sequence continues at coordinate 2,292 of JBAQER010000122.1, read as the reverse complement.
CCCTTCGAGCGATACGGTCTGCAAGGTGGCTTCCGGCGCGCGGAACATCGCGTCGTACAGCGTCGGCGAGGCGCGCTTGCCGACCGTCTCCTGCGGGTTCGGCACCCGCGCGAAATTGACGCCGTCGCCGTCGAAGATCGAGATCGTCCAGTCCCGGCTTGGACGCTGCTTTTCGATGATGGCCTGGAAAATCTCGGCCGGAGGGCTGAAGGAAATATCGTACAGCACCTCGCCGTCGCGAACCATCGGCACCTCGACCGTCACGATCAGTTGCTGCTTCACCGCGCCGATGAACAGGTTGGAGTATTGAGGGCTCCTGGTCGCGAACACCTTGTCCACGATGGCGCGATTGTTGCGCGGCGGCAGATTGGCGGTGTCCGCGGTGACTGAGGAAAACACCTGACGGCCCTCGCGGTCGGCCACCAGCACGACGCCGTTCTTGCCATATTGCTCGAGAAAGCCGTCAGCGATGCGGCGGAAGCCCCCGAAGTCGCGGTCCCGCAGCGCGTTGGTCAGCGACAGCACCTGAAGCCCGCCGGTCATCCGCTGCATCTCGGCATCGAGAACGAGACGGATGCTGCGCACGGTCTCGATCACGCGCCGCTTGGCATCCCTGCGGTCTTGCTCGTAATTGTTGAAAACGATCCCGACCGCGAAAATGATCAGCGGCAGCGTGGTTCCCGCAACCAGCAGGGCGAGACGCACTGGCAGTGAGAGTTTTCGCACGGGGTCCCGGCTCATGGCATCCGGCGGTCGCCGAATGCGGGGGAGCATAGGAGAAGCGCTTGAAATTCGCCAAGGATTTTGGCTGCAGCCGGGTTCCATTGCGGCGAGGGGCCGTGGAACCCGGCCCGCTCTCAGAGATTGCTGTCGGTAATTGCCGAATACACCATGGTGCGAAGTTCACGCCGCACCGGATAGGCGCTCGACGGCAGCACCTGGGTCATGAAAATGGCGATCAGCTCTTCCGCCGGATCGATCCAGAACGACGTCGTGGCGGCCCCGCCCCAGGCATACTCGCCGGCGCTGCCGGGAATCAGCGTCAGCGCCGGGTTCATCGTGACCGAGAAGCCGAGGCCGAAGCCGATGCCGTTATAGGTCGCCTCCGAGAACATCGACCGCGACATCGCCGGCAGGTCGCATCCGCCGGGCAGATGATTTGACGTCATCAGCGCCAGCGTCTTCGGGCCGATCAGCCTGACGCCGCCGAGTTCGCCGCCATTGAGCAGCGCACGGCAGAAGGTGAGATAGTCGGCCGCGGTCGAGCACAATCCGCCGCCGCCGGAAATGAACGACGGCGGCGACAGGTACGAACTGGTGGCCGGGTCGTCCTGCAGCGTCAGGCCGCCCTTGCGGTCGGTAGCGTGGAAGGTCATGCCGCCTTTCGGGTCGGCCGAGTAGCACGCCGCCAGGCGATGCGCCTTGTCGGCGGGCACGAAGAAGTCGGTGTCGTTCATGCCGAGCGGATTGAGGATGCGTTCCTTCAAAAACTGTTCGAACGGCATGCCGCTGATCTTGCCGACGAGATAGCCGATCACGTCGGTGGAGACCGAATAGTTCCAGGCCTCACCGGGGGAGAATTCAAGCGGAATCCCGGTGAGCTCGTCGATCATCGATTGCAGCGTTCCCGCTGTCACCACCTCGCCGATCTTCTTTTCCCGATAGGCTGCGTCGACATTGGAGCGCTGCTGGAAGCCGTAGGTCAGTCCGGAAGTGTGCCGCAAGAGATCGACGATCAGCATCGGCCGTGTCGGCGGTCTGGTCAGGAACGCCGGCGCGACGCCGGCCTGGAACACGCCGAGGTTCTTCCATTCCGGGATGTATTTGTGGACGGGCTCGTCGAGCGCGACGCGGCCTTCCTCCACCAGCATCATGAAGGCCACCGATGTGATCGGCTTGGTCATCGAATAGATGCGGAAGATGGTGTCGTCCTTGACCGGCACCTTGCGCTCGAGGTCGGCAAAGCCCTGCACCGTCGAGTGGACGATCTTGCCGCGGCGGTAGACCAGAAGCTGCGTGCCCGGAAAACGGCCGGCATCGACATAGCGATGCTTCAGATGCGCTTCGACACGGTCGAAGGCGGCCTTGGACATGCCGGCGGATTCGGGCGAGGCGGGGGTCGGGGCTAACATCGGGATCTCCGGGGCCTGTCGCGGTCCGCCTTGATAGCCGAAAACGGCCCCCCGTTCCAACCGCCGCCTGCTTACCCCGGGCGGGCGGCTGGTGTAGGCTTCACCCGCAACGCGTGCCCCTGCAGGACAACCAAAATGCCCCAATTCAACGACACCGAAC
>JBAQER010000121.1:0-2280 GCA_049286845.1 Bradyrhizobium sp. | reverse complement strand
GTTCAGCATGCCGCGCAATATCTGGGCATGAACGAGAACGCCGGGCACGGAACGGTTGCCTGGCTCCGAGCGCGCCAGATCCACTGGAACCGTCTTTCGATCCTCGAAGGGAAGGATAAAGCCGACCAGCACGGGCCTGCCCTCGAGGGCGGCGCGCACTTTCTCCTTCTCGTCCTCGGTCGGCTGAACGACTTGCCGAAAGGGCACATACGGTACTGCATCGCCGATGCGGTAGTTGATGAGCCCGCGCCACGGCCGCTCAACCCCCAGGCGCTTGGCCATCACGCCGGCGAGGCTTGGAATCGACTCGCGACGATCCTCGCCGCACAAAGACTCGTCGAACCGGCGAATCACCTCGTCATCGTCCTTGCAGACCACGACCGACCCCACCGAGTCCGTTCCCGCAATGGCGACGTAGGGCGCGAATATTTCGCGGAAATTGTTGAAGTCGTCGACGGTGCGCGCAAGCACCACGGGCACCTTGCCGCGCATCGCGACCAGGCCCTGCAGCAACGCCTGGTCCAGGCCAGGTATGAGCTGCTGGTAGGATCTCTCGGGAAAGACCACGTCCAGGCCGACGGCCGAGGGCCCGAGTTGGGCCAAGGCGGTGAGCAACCTGCCGTAGTTCGCATGCCAAAAATCGCGCGGCTCGCTAAAGGTTTTCAGGGCCTCTACGTCGATGCCGACGACTGCGACATCCCGCGCCACGGGCCGCGGTGCCATTGTCCGCAAGGTCTGGAAGCCCGCGTCCAACAGCTTCCCATTGACGAGACCGAACCAGTCGGTGCGATGCACCCCAATCGACGTCAGCGCGATCATCAGCATGGCAAGCGCTCTGATTAACTGCACTGAACCGAAGGCGCGCCACCCCATCGCCACGGGCTACCGAGACCGGGACTGGCGAACTTGGAACAGGTAATCGCCGCCGCGCTGGTGGCCCGAGCTCGGGCTCGCTCCGTACTGCGGCGTCTGCGGAATCTCCGCCTTGACTCTTTCCGCGATCTGCTCGTAGACACCCACGCCGAGCGACACATCCTTCACGGCCTTCAGCTGCTCGATCAAATGCCAGGCGAACACGGAGTGCCCGTCCTTTCCCTCGTCGGCGACCGGCTCGTCGCCGCCCGAAGATAGAGCGGTGACCGAGCGCCTATCCAGCACCGCCTGCGGGTCGGGAAGTATGTCGGCCCTTTCAATCCTCGCTTCCCGCGTGAGCGTCCCGGAGTAGCAGCTATCGGAAACGAGAAAGATCTGTTTCGCGGAAATGTTACCGAGCGCTCGGGCGATGTCATGATTCGATAGCCACTGCTTCGGATCATCCGGTGATGCCTTGGCAGGAATCCAGTATCCCCGCTGGGTCTTCTCCACCAGCTGGCCGTGTCCGGCGTACATGATTGCGATGCTGTCGTCGTCATTGCTCTCGAGAATGAGCCGGTTCAGTTCGTGCACGATGCGCGCCTTGTCCGCGTTCAGCACCGCGCGCACCTCATAGCCGAACTTGTCCCTCATGATCCTGCCAACCTCCTGCACATCCTTGGCGGGCGAGCTGAGCTTCGGGATGCCGCCCCGGTAGTCGTCGATGCCGATCAGGAGCGCCACTTTGCGCTCGACCCCCGGCAAGTACGAATGCTCCGCAACGCGCTGCTGACTGTCCCGGGAGCCGCTGCCCGCCGGGCGCACCGCGATGCAGTCGTCCGACACCGGGCCGATGCAGAACTCGAGGTCCGCGATGTCCGGGTCCTGCTCAAGCAGCGTCACCGATTTTGCGAGGACATTCAGCTTGCGCTTGCGCTCCTCCAGCATGTTGCTTACGAGCTGCGCACTGGCGACGGCGGCCGCGGCCGCGCCCCCTCCCGGCATGCCGGCCCGCGCACTCGATGACGTGGGCGCGATTGTGACCACTGACGAGGTCGAAGAGCCCGTACCGCCGCTCGACCCAGCCACGGCACCGCTTGAGATTGCCGACGTGGCTGTCGTTGTCGCGGAAAACACGGCGGACGTATATGCGGAAATGTCCGACAACGGTTGCGCATCGACGATCGACAGCGAGCCGTTCTGATACGTGATGTTGTAATTGCTCTCCGATCCCTGGAGGAACTGCACGCCGCCCGGGATCAAGCTATAAGTTCCGACTGGGCTGGTCGATGTCGCGGTTGTCGACACCGGCAAGCTCGCCGCGAGCTGATCCGTGATCGCCGTCGAGCCCGAACCGGCCGCCTGCTGGTTCCAGTCCGTCACCGTCGCGTTCACCAAATCGCTCGGGGTCAGCACCACACCCGTGAA
>JBAQER010000120.1:0-19302 GCA_049286845.1 Bradyrhizobium sp. | reverse complement strand
ACTTCGTCCGGGTTGACTCCCTTGTGCGGCTCCTTGCCGAACAGCTGCTTGACGACTTCCTGGACCTTCGGCATGCGGGTCATGCCGCCGACCAAAACCACTTCGCCGATTTCGCCGGCGGTGAGGCCCGCGTCCTTCAGCGCCTTGCGGCAGGGTTCGATGGTCTTCTGGACGAGATCGTCGACCAGCGCCTCGAACTTGGCGCGCGTCAGCTTCATCGTCAGATGCTTCGGTCCGGTCTGGTCGGCCGTGATGAACGGCAGATTGATTTCGGTCTGCGTGGTCGACGACAGTTCGATCTTGGCCTTTTCGGCGGCCTCTTTCAGGCGCTGCAAGGCGAGCTTGTCGTTGCGCAGGTTGATGCCCTGCTCTTTCTGGAATTCATCGGCCAGGTAGCTGACCAGCCGCATGTCGAAGTCTTCACCGCCCAGGAACGTGTCGCCGTTGGTCGACTTCACCTCGAACACGCCGTCGCCGATCTCGAGGACCGAGACGTCGAAGGTGCCGCCGCCGAGGTCGTACACCGCGATGGTGCCGGATTTCGATTTGTCGAGACCGTAGGCGAGCGCCGCCGCGGTCGGCTCGTTGATGATGCGCAGCACTTCGAGGCCGGCGATCTTGCCGGCGTCCTTGGTGGCCTGACGTTGCGCGTCGTTGAAATAGGCAGGAACGGTGATGACAGCCTGCTCGACCTTCTGGCCGAGATGGGCTTCCGCGGTCTCTTTCATCTTCTGCAGAATGAAAGCCGAGACCTGCGAGGGCGAATAGGTCTTGGCATCGGCTTCGACCCAGGCGTCGCCGTTGGATGCCTTGACGATCTTGTAGGGGACGAGCTTCTTGTCCTTCTCGACCATCGGATCGTCATAGCGGCGGCCGACGAGGCGCTTGACCGCGAAGAAGGTCCGCTCGGGATTGGTCACCGCCTGGCGCTTGGCAGGCTGGCCGACGAGGCGCTCACCGTCATCGCTGAAGGCGACGATCGACGGGGTGGTCCGCATGCCCTCGGCGTTCTCGATGACTTTCGCAGTCTTGCCATCCATAACGGCGACGCACGAATTCGTGGTGCCGAGATCGATCCCAATGACCTTTCCCATGGTCCTCATATCCTTCTTTTTGCGGCAGGTTGGCTGGGCCCTGACGGCGCACCAATCCGAACCCCCAAACAATCAAATGCTCGCGATATTGCGACGGTGAGCCTCATATAGGAGGGGGGGCAGGCCCCGCAAGGACCGGGCGCAACCTTAGGCCCACGAAAACCCCTGCCCTTGAAAGATAGTGTCCCTTTCAGGCCGGGGCCGGCCGAGGGGAAGCGCGCAGCCGTACCAGCAGAAAGGCCGCAAAGAAAGGCGCGATCAGCGCCGGACCCGGCAGGTGCCAGGTCCCGAGCGCCAGCTGCAAGGCCGGGGTCCAGTAGACGAGTTGCACCAGCCGCCGGCCGGGCGCATCGAGGTTCGAGCCGGCCAGCAGCGCCACCGCGGCAAACGTCAGCGGCAGCAGGTCATAGGCCAGCAAATAGGGCGAGGCGGTGGCGGAACAGGCCAGAAACAGCGCCAGCAGCAGCGGCGGATCGGCGTCCTTGCGGAACCTGAACGCCCAGATCGTCGCGCCGATCGCGAACGCCGAAAACGCCAGCTGGACCGACATCGCGGCGGCAGCGGACAGATCGAGCCCGCGCAGGTTCATGAAGATGGTGGGATAGAACGGCGTCGCGATCCGATCCGGATCCGACAGCACCAGACCCTGCACCGGCAGACCTTTTGAGACAAAATCGATCCAGACCTGCGGCCCGAACATCGCCGCGGTGACGCCGATCAGCGTCAGCGTGGTGACGGCAGCGGCAAGGAAGACCCGCCAACGGCCGGAGGCGATCAGCACGAACGGAAACAGAATCCCGAGCTGCGGCTTGATGGTGAACAGCCCGATCAGCACGCCGGCGATAACCGGCCTGCGGTCGAGCAGCGCGAAAATCGCCATCATCATCGCCGTGGTCAGGAACGCGCTCTGGCCCGAGATCAGGCAGAACAAGGCCGCGGGCGACAGCAGGACCGGAATCAGAATCCGCCAGTCGGCGACATGCCGGCGTCCGACCGCGACGAAGGTCGCAACACCCATCAGCGTCCAGCATGCCAGCGCGGCAAGGTAGTTCAATTGCCCGAACGGTGCGGCGAGCCACATCACGCTCGGCGGATACGACCAGTTCTGGCCGGAAAGCTCCATGCCGAGGAGATCGCGGATCGCCTGGTGATAGGCCGCGAGATCGTAGAACCGCCCGGGATCGGCTGACACGGCGGCGCGGCCATACATCCAGAAATTCAGAAAGTCGCGGCCGACCGCGAGCGTGGTGCCGTCGCGCGGGATCGCTCCGCGCCAGTCGATGGTCCAGACATAGGCAATCGACGTGATTGCGAACAGCGCGCCGCCCAGCACCGCGAAATCGCGAAACAAGGCGCGTTCGTCGCGGCCAAGCCCGGGCGGCAACACCAGCGCAAGCCAGCCCGCGCAGGCGGGATTTGGCCGCGGCGCGGTCGCGACGGATGGTCCGGTCATGGATGAGGGAAATGCCGGAAAAATCTTTAAGGACCGGTAATATCCGGCGAAAAACCGGCGATTTCCGAGAGGCATCGGGCCCACAGGCGGGAACGAAACAGGACCCGCCCCTGTTGCCGCGACGTCAAACCCGCTAAAAGCGGCACCCAAATGCGGCCCCGCCAAGGAGCCGCGGCGGCCGACCATTGAACGGCCTTAATGCAAACCCAGTAGATTCTTCATGATGCTGATCCGACTGATGTTCGCGGTTGCCCTGCTTATCCCAGCAATATGCCCCGCCCTTGCCGCGGACCCGGTGTTTCCGCCAGGCATCAGGGTCGGCATCACGCCGCTGGTCGGCCTCTCCCGCGCCAAGACCTTCGTCGGATTCGAGACCGAGGATCAGGCCGTCAAGGTGCTGGTGGCGGAGCTTCCGGCCGACGCCTACAACGAGGTCATGAATGCCTTCAAGGCCAATCCGGCCGGCGCCGGCGGGGTCAAGCCGGAGAGCATCGAGACGGCTGCCGGCCTTGCCTACTACACGATCGAAACCGGCAAGGATGGCACGACCACGGTGCGGCGCTATTCGATGATCCTGCCGGGCGGCACCTTCTCCGGCTACATCGCCGTGCAGGTCCCGGAAAACGCCACCAGGATCTATACCGACGACGCCATCAGGCAGATGTTCGCCTCGGCTGTGATCCGCAAGCAAGTTCCCGTCGAGGAGCAGCTTGCGCAGATGCCGTTCAAGACCGGCGAGTTGAGCGGTTTCAAGAATGTCCGCACGCTCGCGGTCGGCGGGGCCATCGTTCTCGCCGACGGCGACGAGCAAAAAGGCTTCGAGGCGGCGCCCTTCATGATCATCGGTATCGTCGCCGCCGCGCCGAACCAGCCGGAAGATCGCGGCCGGTTCGCCCAGCAGGCGGCCACCACGATTCCCGGGGTGCGCGAAGCAAAGATCACTATGTCGGAGCCGCTGCGCATCGACGGCATGCCCGGCTATGAAACCCGCATCGATGCGGTGAGCGGCAAGGAAAATACCCCCGTCACCGTGGTGCAGTGGCTGCGCTTCGGCGGCCAGAGTTCGTTGCGCATCATCGGCAGCGCGCCGCGCGAGGAATGGACCAAGGCGTTTCCCCGCTTCCGCGCCGTGCGCGACGGCATTCAGCCGCGCTGAATGAGGCGCCGTTTGCCGAAGATTCGTGCGCCTGCCCGCATGTAAGCTGCTTTACGCTTCCCGACTGAGATGGTTTGCTGGTGCAGGCTCGTCTTACAGGGAGATGCAACATGGTGGACCGAAGGCGGATTCTTGCAGGCTTGGGCACAGGCCTGGGCACGGCGGCGATCGCCACCGTCTTTGCAAACAGGCTTTGGGCGGCGGCCCCGATCAAGCCCGATGAAGCGTCGGCGCTTCTGGTCATCGATGTCCAGAACTGCTTCCTGCCCGGCGGCAGCCTCGCCGTCAAAGAGGGCGACAAGGTCGTTCCCGTCATCAATCGCATCGCCAAGGGTTTTGCCAATGTGGTGCTGACACAGGACTGGCATACCGCGGGCCACATCTCGTTCGCGACCTCGCATGGCGGCAAGAAGCCGTTCGAAACCGTCGATCTCAAATACGGCAAGCAGGTGCTGTGGCCCGATCACTGCGTGCAGGGCACCGACGGCGCCGCGCTTTCGAAGGAGCTCGCGATACCGCAGGCCGGGCTGATCATTCGCAAGGGATTCCACAAGGAAGTCGACAGCTACTCGGCCTTCACCGAGGCCGACGGCAAGACCACGACCGGGCTTGCCGCCTATCTGAAGGCGCGCAAGATCAAGCGCCTGTTCGTGGCGGGGCTCGCGACCGATTTCTGCGTGGCGTGGACCGCGCTCGATGCGCGCAAGGCCGGGTTCGAAACCTACGTGATCGAAGACGCCTGCCGCGGCATCGACACCCAGGGCTCGTTGGCCAAGGCCTGGGCCGACATGGCCAAGGCCGGCGTCAAGCGCATCCAGTCGGCGGATATCGCGGCGTAGGGCGTGATCAGCGTGCCCGATGGTTCGAGGATGAAGCCCCGAACTCCAATATGCTTCAGGCCTGCTCGGAAGCCGCCGGCGCGGCTTTCGCGCCGCCCTTGGAGACCGCGACCAGCGCCGGCCGCAGCACGCGCTCGCCGATCATGAAACCGGCCTGCACGACCTGGACCACCGTGCCCGCCGGCACCGACGGGTCGGGGACCTCGTACATCGCCTGCTGGAAATTCGGATCGAACTTCTCGCCGGCCGGATCGAATTTCTTGACGCCGTTTTTCTCCAGCGTGTTGAGCAGCGAGCGCTCGGTCAATTCGACGCCTTCGATCAAGGCCTTCAGGCCGGGATCGGCATTGGCCTTGGCCTCGGCCGGCACCGCGTCGAGCGCGCGCTGCAGATTGTCGGCGATGTCGAGCACGTCGCGCGCGAAACCGGTGATGCCATAGGTCCGCGCATCGGCCACCTCGCGCGCCGTTCGCTTGCGCAGGTTTTCCATTTCCGCCAGCGTGCGCAGCATCTTGTCGCGCGCTTCGGCGGCCTCCTTGGCGAGCGCCTCGGCCGATCCCACTTCGGGATCGTCGGGCATGATATAGGGCTTGGAAATCACGGGCTCGGCTGATTGCGCCGCGTCATCGTTCGGCCGGTTGGGATCGGTCATGGATCGCCTTTTCGAAAAATCGCGTCGGATCGAATTTTAGGGTTTGCTGGGCCGGATATCGTGCTTTAGGCGCCAAAAATCAAGCACAACCACCCCATTTTGGGTGGGATCAGCCGCCCAGCATCCGGCTGACGATCCGAGCCGCATAATCCACCGTCGGGATCACCCTTGCATAGTTCAGCCGCGTCGGGCCGATCACGCCGAGAACGCCGACGATATGCCCGGCGGCGTCGCTGTAGGGCGCGATGATGGTGGAGGAACCGGACAGCGAAAACAGCTTGTTTTCCGATCCGATGAAAATCCGCACGCCCTCGGCGCGCTCGGCGCGGCCCAATAGATCGATCACGCCGCGCTTGGTCTCGAGATCGTCGAACAGCGATTTCACGCGCTCCAGATCTTCCAGCGCATGGAGATCCTCCAGCAGATTGGCGTGGCCGCGCACGATCAATTGCCGGTCGTCGCTTTCGCCGCCGGACCAGCTCGCGATCCCGGCAGCGATCACCTTCTGCGTCAATTGATCGAGTTCGGTGCGGCTTTGCGTCAATGCGGTTTCGAGTTCGAGACGCGCTTCGGCGAGCGTGCGCCCTCTGATCCGCGCGTTGAGGAAATTGGTGGCTTCGATCAGCGCCGACGAGGGCACGCCCGGCGGCAGCGTCAGCACGCGGTTCTCGACCTGGCCGTCCTCGCCGACCAGGACCACCAGCGCCCGCTCCGGCTCCAGCCGCACGAATTCGATGTGCTTGAGCCGCGAATTGGATTTGGGGGTCAACACCACCGCGGCGGCCCGGGTCAGGCCGGACAGCCGGGTCAGGGCCTCGCCGAGAGCCGCCTCGACCGATTGCGCCTTGCCGACGGAGGATAGCTGGTTCTGGATCGACTCGCGCTCCGGCCCGGTGAGGTCGCCGACCTGCATCAGGGCATCGACGAAGAACCGCAGGCCGAGTTCGGTCGGCAGCCGGCCGGCCGAGGTATGCGGCGCGTAGATCAGGCCGAGCTGCTCGAGGTCCGACATCACGTTGCGCACCGAGGCCGGCGACAGCGGCACAGCGATCAGGCGCGAGATATTGCGCGAACCGACGGGTTCGCCGGTCGCCAGATAACTCTCGACAATTTGACGAAAGATGTCCCGCGAGCGCTCGTTGAGCTGGGCGAGCCCGGCATGCGGCGCGATCAGGCCGATCGGATCGTGGTGGGCCACAAAAGTACTCCCTCGATAGACCGTAATCTGTCTATCACAGGGGCCGGTGACAAGAAGGTATTCGTCCCAAACGGGCGGCCAAAGGACATCCAAGACCCTTGCCGCTGCCGCTTCCCCCTCCTACAAGCACCGCGAACCGGTTTTTATTGAATTTTCGGAGGATTTCTCATGCGGCCAAGCCGCCGTGCGCCCGATGAACTGCGCGCCGTGTCGCTGGAACGGGGCGTGGTCAAATACGCCGAGGGTTCCTGCATGGTCAAATTTGGCGACACTCATGTGCTGGTGACGGCCACCCTGGAAGAGCGGCTGCCGCCGTGGCTGAAGGGCCAGGGCCGGGGCTGGGTCACCGCCGAATACGGCATGCTGCCGCGGGCGACGCTGGAACGCACCCGCCGCGAGGCTTCGGCCGGCAAGCAGAACGGCCGCACCGTCGAGATCCAGCGCCTGATCGGCCGCAGCTTGCGCGCCACCGTCGACCTCGAGGCGCTCGGCGAGCGCCAGATCACCGTCGACTGCGACGTGATCCAGGCCGACGGCGGCACCCGCACCGCCTCGATCACCGGCGCATGGGTGGCGCTGGCCGACTGCATCGGCTGGATGAAGGCCCGCAACATGATCAAGGGCAACGTGCTGCGCGACAACGTGGCGGCGATCTCCTGCGGCATCTATGGCGGCACCCCGGTGCTCGACCTCGATTACGCCGAGGATTCGGAAGCCGAAACGGACGCCAATTTCGTCATGACCGGCGACGGCCGCATCATCGAGGTGCAGGGCACCGCGGAAAAGACCCCGTTCTCGCAGGACGAGTTCCTGGCGCTGATGGCGCTGGCGCGCAAGGGCGTGGCGCGGCTGGTGGACCTGCAGAAAATGGCCGTGGCGTGATTCGAGATCGCGCACGCCCTGGCGTAGACTGAGACCATGCATCGTCGAATCACCGGCAAGCTCGTGATCGCGACCCACAATCCCGGCAAGCTCGCCGAGATGCGCGAATTGCTGGCGCCGCACGGCGTCGAGGCGATATCCGCCGGCGAGCTCGGCCTCGGCGAGCCCGACGAGACCGGCGACAGCTTTCGCACCAATGCGAAGATCAAGGCGATGGCGGCGGCCAAGGCCGCGCAACTGCCGGCCTTCGCCGACGATTCGGGCCTGGTGGTCGACGCGCTGGACGGCGCGCCCGGAATCCTGTCGGCGCGCTGGGCCGGCGAAGGCAAGGACTTCAACGCCGCCATGACGCGGATCGAGCGCCTGCTGCAGGAGCGTGGCGCCACGACGCCGGACAGGCGCAAGGCGCATTTCGTTTCCGCGCTCTGCGTCGCCTGGCCCGACGATCACGTCGAGGAAGTCGAGGCGCGCGCCGACGGCACGCTGGTGTGGCCGCCGCGCGGCAGCGCCGGATTCGGCTACGATCCGGCGTTCCTGCCGGACGGGCACAGCCGCACCTTCGGCGAAATGACCAGCATCGAGAAGCATGGCCTGCCGCCGCTCGGGCTCGGCCTGTCGCACCGGGCCCGCGCCTTCGTCAAACTGGCGGAGATCTGCCTTGATTGAGAGCCCCCTCGCCAGCCCTCCCGCGCAAGCGGGAGAGGGAAGAAAAGACGCCTTCGGCGTCTATGTGCACTGGCCGTTCTGCCTGTCGAAATGCCCGTATTGCGATTTCAACAGCCATGTCCGGCATGCGCCTGTTGACGAGGAACGCTTTGCCCGCGCCTTTGCGCGCGAGATCGAAACATCAGCGGAACGGGCGCCGGGCCGGACGGTGTCGTCGATCTTCCTTGGCGGCGGCACGCCGTCGCTGATGCAGCCCAAGACCGTCGGCGCGATCCTGGATTCGATCGCAAAACACTGGCATGTAGCATCTAATGTGGAAGTCACGCTGGAGGCCAATCCCACCAGCGTCGAGGCGACGCGGTTTCGCGGCTATCGCTCAGCCGGCGTCAACCGGGTTTCGCTCGGCGTGCAGGCGCTGGATGACGCCTCGCTGAAAGCGCTGGGCCGGCTTCACACCGCGCGCGAGGCGCTCGACGCCGTCGCCATCGCACGCCGCGCGTTCGACCGTTACTCGTTCGACCTGATCTACGCCCGCCCCGACCAGACGCCACAGATGTGGACCGATGAACTGAAGCTCGCGATTGCGGAAGCCGCCGAGCATCTGTCGCTCTATCAACTGACCATCGAAGAGGGCACGCCATTCTTCGGCCTGCATGCCGCGGGCAAACTGAAGACGCCGGACGAAGCGGTGGCGCGCGCGCTCTACGACGTCACGCAGGATGTCTGCGCGGCGCACGGCTTGCCGGCCTACGAGATTTCCAATCACGCCCGGCCGGGCGCGGAGTGCAAACACAACCTCGTCTATTGGCGCGGCCAGGAATATGCCGGCATCGGCCCCGGCGCGCATGGCCGCCTCGATATCGAGGGCACGAGACACGCCATCGCCACCGAGAAGCGCCCCGAGGCCTGGCTGATGCGGGTCGAGGCGTCAGGCCATGGCGTTGTCGTCGACGATCTCCTCAACAGCGAAGAGCGCGCCGACGAATTTTTGCTGATGGGCCTTCGGCTCGCCGAAGGCATCGACCCCGAGCGCTACGCGGCATTGTCCGGCCGCACGCTCGATCCCGGCCGCATCGCGATCCTGCGCGAGGAAGGCGCCATCACCGTCGACGCCGGCGGCCGGCTGCGGGTGACGCAGGCCGGATTCCCGGTGCTCGATGCCGTGGTGGCGGATCTGGCGGCTTAAGCGCTACGCGCCAAAACTCTTCGGCGAACCGGCGGCCGGCGTACTGCCGCCGGATCCCACCTTCATGACGGCGAGGCCGCGCTCATTGGTACCGTCGGCGCGGAACCGGAACAGCCCGTCGATGCCGGCAAAGCCGGATGGATTGGTCAACACTTCCGGCGAGAATCGCGCGCCACCTTGCGTTCGCGCCAAGGCTGCGACCAGCGCCACCGCGTCATAGGCCAGCGTCGCCGTGCGCACGGGATCGGCGCCGTATTTGGCGCGGTAGCGGCCAGAGAAACTGCGGAAGCCGGACGGATCGGGCGCGGCATAGAGGCCGCCCTGCAGGGCCGGGCTCGCGAACACCCGCGGATTGTCCCAGAGACCCGTGCCGAGCAGCTGGATGTTGCGCAGATTCGCACCCGCAGCGGTCAGTGCGTCGGCGGTCGCCACCACGGAATCGCCGTCGTCGGCGATGAACAGCGCATCGGCCCCACCGAGCGCCTGCGCCACGGCGCGTGCCGGCGTGGCGCGGTCGGCGCCGTATTTCTCGAACGCGACGATGCGCCCGTTCCTGCGGCCGACCGCCTGCTTGAACGCGGCCTCCACCACATTGCCATAGGCGTTGTCGGGCAACAGCGCCGCAAAGGATCGCTTTCCGGTGCTGGCCGCGTATTCGATGATGCGGTTGACGTCGGATTCGGGGAGAAAGCTCAGGAGATAGACGCCGCGCCCGGCCACGCTGGAATCGGTCGAGAACGCGATCACCGAGACGCCGCGGGTGCGCGTCAGCTGCGCCGTCGACGGCACCGAGGTTGCAAACAACGGACCGAGGATGATCTCGGCGCCCTCGTCGAGCGCCTGCTGCGTGCCCTGGCTTGCGCCTTGCGGACTGCCGGCGTCGTCCTTGATCAAAAGCTGGATGTTTGGATTCTGGAATTCCGCCAGCGCCATCTCGGCGGCGTTCTTCATCGACTGCGCCGCGATGCCGGCATTGCCCGACGCCGACAGCGGCAGCACCAGCCCGACCTTGACCTGCCCGGTGCCGGCGACGGCGGGCTGCTGCGGCGGTCCGGCGGGGCCGGCATCCGAACTGAACGGATTGGAGAACGAGCCGAGGCTCTGCTGCATGCCGGCGCAGGCGCCGAGCAGGGGTGTGCCCAGAAACAGGCCGAGCGCCGTCCGCCGGGTGGCTCCCGACGGCGGTGACTTGGAAGGCCAGGATCTGGGTTTGAGCGGCCCTGTCATTCAATCTCTTCTCTTGACCGGCCGGTCTCGGCCGGCACGTCACCTCCCGGCGATCAGGGGGGTGGATTCAGGCATATTGTCGACGAATAGTTAACCAAAACAAAAGGTTTATGGCCACACGGCCCGGCCGCCGGTTGCAGTTCCCTGCACCTTCTTGTTCTGCGCGGCATGCCCTCCGGCTGCCGCAGCATGCTGGATTGTGGCGTAAGGGCTGTATCCTCGGAAACTGATCCATTTGCTTGCGCATGACCTCCGGGCAAACGCTTCGCGTTTGTCCCAGGGAAAACCGGTTCCCCCCTTTTCCGGATCATGCTCTAGATTGCATTATGCGCCCAAAACCCGCCTCCATAAATACGCCTGACAGCCCGCCGGAGCCGTTGCCGCGCACTTTTTCGATAGGCGGCCATGTCCTGAACGCGCCGAAGCCGGCTCCCGGCCTTTATCTGGTGGCGACCCCGATAGGCAATCTCGGCGACATCACCCTGCGCGCACTGGAAACGCTGGCCGGCGTCGACATCATCGCCTGCGAAGACACCCGCATGACCCGCCGGCTGACCGAGCGCTACGGCATCACGGCGCTGCTGAAACCCTATCACGAGCACAACGCCGCGCTGGCGCGGCCGAAGGTCCTGCAGAAGCTGGCGCAGGGAACCTCGATCGCGCTGGTCTCGGATGCCGGCACGCCGCTGATATCAGACCCCGGCTTCAAGCTGGTGCGCGAGGTCTGCGCCGCCGGTCACAAGGTGATCGCGCTGCCGGGGCCGTCCTCGGTGCTGGCGGCGCTGTGCGTGTCGGCGCTGCCGACCGACAGGTTCTTCTTCGAAGGCTTCCTGCCGTCGAAGCAGAACGCGCGCCGCACGCGGCTTTCGGAACTGTCGCGGATCGACGCCACGCTGGTCATGTTCGAATCCGGCAACCGCGTGCAGGACACGCTGGCCGATCTCGCCGACATCATGGCCGGCCGCGACGCCGCGATCTGCCGCGAGATGACCAAATTGCACGAAGACATCAGGCGCGCACCGATCGCCGAACTCGCGGCAGCCGCCGACACGCTGGAGACGCGCGGCGAATTCGTGCTGGTGATCGGCCCGCCCCAGGCGAGCGCGCAACTCATGACCGAAGACCGGCTCGACGATCTCCTGCGCACTTCACTTGCGACCGGCAGCGTCAAGGACGCGGTGGCGCATGCGGTCGAACTGTCCGGCCGGCCGCGCCGCGAAATCTACGCCCGCGCCCTCGAACTCGCCAAGGAAGCCGATAAGAAAGCCGATAAGCAAACCAACAAGAGTATCAGTTCGCCTGGCGGCGGGGGCGACGATGGCGAAGACTGACGGCGCCACGCCCCCCGGCAAGCCTTTGAAAATCGCTTCGCCCGAGCGCGTCGCGGCGTTTCAGACCGGGCTGTCGGCCGAAAGCCGCGCCGCCGCCTTCCTGATGGCCAAGGGCTATCGCATCCTGGCAAAGCGCTTTCGCACCCCCCATGGCGAGATCGATATCGTGGCGCGCAAGCGCAGTCTGGTGGCATTCGTCGAGGTCAAGGCCCGCGCCAGCCTCGATGAGGCCGCCTGCGCGGTGACGCCGCGCCAGCAGCAACGCATCATCGCCGCCGCTTCAGCCTGGCTGATGGCGCATCCCGAGCATGCGGAATTCGAGCTGCGTTTCGACGCCATGCTGATTGCGCCGAGGCGTTTGCCGCGCCATCTGTTAGCGGCATTCGACGCCAGCACCTGACCTCTCCTTCCAACAACCTGCCTCCCCACAACTCGCGGACATCCACATGAAATTGAACGTCGCCGTCCAGATGGACCCCATCGCGCGCATCAACATCCGCGGCGATTCGACTTTTGCGTTGTTATTGGAGGCACAGAAGCGCGGTCACGCCCTCGCTTATTACACGCCCGACAAGCTGTCGCTGCGCGGCGAGGAACTGGTGGCGCCGGTGCAAGCGCTCACCGTGCGCGACGAGGCCGGCAATCATTTCACTCTCGGCGAGCCCCGGCGCGAGCCGCTCGCCGCCTTCGACGTCATCCTGTTGCGGCAGGATCCGCCATTCGATCTCGCCTACATCACCTCGACGCATTTTCTCGAACGGATCCACCCGAAGACGCTGGTGGTGAACAATCCCGCCAGCGTGCGCAACGCGCCGGAAAAAGTCTTCGTGATGGATTTCCCGCAGCTGATGCCGCCGACGCTGATCTCGCGCGACCTCGACGAGATCAACGCCTTCCGCGAGGCGCACGGCGCGGTGGTGATGAAGCCGCTGCACGGCCACGGCGGCGCGGCAGTGTTCCGCGTCATGCCGCAGGACATGAATTTCGGCTCATTGTTCGACATGTTCTCGGTGACCTTCAAGGAGCCCTGGGTGATCCAGCGCTTCCTTCCCGAGGTGAAACACGGCGACAAGCGCATCATCCTGGTCGACGGCGAATTTGCCGGCGCCGTCAACCGCGTGCCGGCGCCGGACGATCTGCGTTCCAACATGGTGCGCGGCGGCGCGGCAAAGGCCACCGAGCTTTCGGAGCGCGAGCGCGAAATCTGCAACACGCTGGGCCCACGCTTGCGCGAGCGCGGCCTGCTGTTCGTCGGCATCGACGTCATCGACGACTACCTCACCGAGATCAACGTCACCTCCCCCACCGGCATCCGCGCTATCGCCCGGCTCAACGGGCCCGATGTCGCGGCGAGAATCTGGGACGTAATCGAGAAGAAGCGGCGCTGATCGGCGCTAACGCCCCCAGCTTCCTTGAAATGCAGTGCAAGGTGCCGATGCCGTATCCGTCCGGATCGTCCTCGGACATTCGATAGTCCGCCTTGATCGCCTCGAGATCGTCGATCAGGCGATTGGCATAGCTCACGGGATTGCCTGACTCGGCCGCGCTCGGCGTCAGCACGATCTTCTCGGCGTAGATCACGGCCACCATTTCGTCGTGGCCGACATTGTGGCCGCGCGAGGAGGTGTAATACGGATCCGCTTGGTGAGCGCAGGCGAGCGCGGTCTCCTCCGCGATCGCCTTGCGATAATGGTCCTGGATTTCGGCAATGATGTGCTGACTTGCGCGGGCGCTGCCGTCTCCGCGGTTGGGTAAGCAGGCTTTCGCCAATCGCTTCAGCAACGATATCAAGCAAACTCGCAAGGAAACTCCAAAGCAAACTCCAAAGATCCGGAGAATGGCGCCGCCGGAATAATTGGCCATGCGGCTTTGCACAATGATTTTCGTTTCGTCATGCCGCCGACAGCCAGCCTTACAAAAGACCAGTCCCCTTGCCAGCCTCGAGAAGCGGGCGCAACCTAAGGGTGCTCGCGCTATCCAGGCGGACCAATCGTCCGGGCAACAACGCACAATTTCCATAAAAACAACGGAGGAAAACGCATGACATCGAATGTTTCGCGACGCTCCCTGCTCGCCCTCGGCGCCGGTCTGGGCGCAAGCGCCCTGCTCGGCGGCAGCGCTTTAGCGCGCGCTCCCAAACTAGGCACCCAGTCGCCCTATTTCCACCGCTTCGTGCTCGGCGCCGCCGAGGTCACCGTGGTCTCCGACGGCCCGTTGCCGCTCGGCGATCCCTCCGGCGCCTTCATCGGCGTGCCGAAGGAGGAAGTGAAGAAGATGCTGACCGACAACTTCCTGTCGCCGGACAATGTCGTGCTCGAACAGAACTCGCCGATCGTCAACATGGGCGACAAGCTCGTGCTGTTCGACACCGGCATGGGCACCTCGAAGGCGTTCGGGCCGACCACCGGCCGCCAGCAGAAGAGCATGGCGGAAGCCGGCATCAAGCCGGAGGACATCGACGCGGTCGTGTGCTCGCACGCGCATATCGACCATATCGGCGGCATCGCCGATGACAGCGGCAAACCGCTGTTCCCGAACGCGCAGATCTATGTCGCCCAGAGCGATTTCGAATTCTGGACCGACGAAGGCAAGATGGGCGGCCCGCTGAAGGATTTCATCGTCCAGGCGCGCAAGAACCTGCTGCCGATGCGCGATCGCCTGGTGTTCTTCAAGGACGGCCAGGAAATCCTGCCCGGCGTTACCGCGATGTCCGCGCCCGGTCACACCGTGGGCCACACCATGTTCATGGTGACCTCGGAAGGCAAATCCTTCGCCTTCCTCGGCGATCTCAGCCATCACTCGGTGCTGCTCCTGGAAAAGCCGCGGATGGAATTCGCCTACGACACCGATCCGAAGCAAGCGGCCGCGACACGGGTGAAGATGCTGGAGATGCTGGCGGCCAACAAGACCGCGGTGATGTCCTATCATTTCGCCTGGCCCGGCTATGGCCACGTGGTGAAGGCCGGCGACGGCTTTCGCTATATCGCCGAGCCGATGAACATGCAGCTCTAAAGCGTTTTCACGCGAAGCATGCCCTCGGACTTGATCCGGGGGCGGGTACCGGTTCGCATAAAGAAAACGCGTCAAAACAAAAAGATTAGAATGCGAGGTGCGGGGGTGGGCCAATGGCCGACCCCCGCGCGGCGCAGCGAAGGAAGACACGCGCGGCATGATAAGAGCGGCCACCACCCTGATCGCGCTGTTGTTGACGGTCGAGCTCGGCTCCGAGGCGGTCGAGGTCAGGGATCGCGGCGCCGTCGATCTCTCGACCTTCGAATGCCGCGACACGCCGCGCAGCACCCTGATCCAGCGCGCCTGTTACGACCGGGCGCAGGCCACCATGATCGTCAGCGTCAGGGGCGCCTACCACCAGTATTGCGACTTGCCGCCGGCGACCTTCGACAGCCTGATGGCCGCGCCGTCGATGGGGCAGTTCTTCAAGCAGAATGTTGCGGACGCCGGTTCGGAGCGGCGGTACGACTGCGAGATAAGGCGGGTGCCGGGGTATTGAAGCGGCATTCCAAAGCTCACGGAACTGGATATGCCCCCCTAATTGTGAATCGGGGATTGGAATGAAGGCGTTGGGCCGCCCAGGTACGCCCGGAATCGAGCGACTAGCGCACTCCATCCAACGAACTTTGTTCCCTTAATGTTCTTGCCGAACCGCCCGGGATTGTGCACTTTCCACACCCAATGTGTGAATAAGCCTGATTTTGTAGTGGGTTGAGTCGTTTTTATATTTCGTTCTGGACGGTTCCGGCGCATGGGAATCTAAGGTTGTTACAACCTGATTCGATCAACCGGAGATTCTCATGTCGAACGACGCTTACGAGTCCCAGAAGGTACAAGCCCTTCAAACCCTGAACCAGACGATGCAACAGATACTGATTGAGTTGCGGACGATCCGGCAGGCCCAGCAGGCAATCGCCCAGAAGACCCATTGAGGAAGTCATAGAACAACTCTGCCCTCGCCACGCTCACCATGGCGTCTTCCCCTATGGAAGCGAAGCGGGCAGCTAGTTCTATGGCGCGGACGCGATTGCGGGCGGTCATCTAGCTTTTTTGACAGCCCGCTTCTTTGGCAGCAACGCACCGCCGGGCTTTTGCTTAGCAATCTTACCCAGCCTCTCGTTGAAGCGGTTTTCGTTGTCGTCCGTCTCTAGCTCGCGGGCAGCCTTCTTGAACTTATTGACCTGATCCTTGCTTGAACTGACCATCGGAGTGCTTCTCTTGCTCGGCCTGCCGAAAGAAATCGGACTCGGCGATTACAGTAGCTTCAGTGACGAATCAGACTTAACCGCAAGGTATATGGTGATTGGCGGAATCACCTGCGGGACGTCATTTGTTTCTGAGCTTGAGGGTATTCTCACCAAATTCAGAGCCCGGATGCCCTACGGGGAGCGCCTGGAATGGAAGTCTATCACAAAGAAGAATTACAGGGAATTTGAAGCGCTGATTGATGAGTTTTGCCTTCTGAATTGTGAGCATCTCGTCGATTTTCATGCACTTGTCGTCGACATGTTCGAATTTGATCATCATTCCAGCAATGAGGGCGACCGCGAAATCAGCTTTGATAAAATGCTATTTCAGTCGTTTCATGCGCTTCATAGACGGTATTATGGCTGCGAACGGATTCGGTGTTTCCACGGGAATCGGGACAGCCGATACCCCATACAAAATTTAAAAACGATGCTGAATAATAAGGTGATGTACCAGCATCCAGATCGCCACATCTGGCGGCCATACGTCCAAGTTCAGCACATTCCAGTAAAGCTTAGCCTCCATACTCAGCTGGCTGATCTTCTAATCGGCTGCGTTGGTGCAAAGTGGAATGTCAGAAAAGGTTACACAGTAGGATCACCAAAGGACGACATCGCGTGCCGCCTCCAGAGCGAATGCCCAGCAGCGTCCCTTGGAGAAAGGACACCATTTAACATGAAGCATTTTGATATATGGAAGATGAGAAGCCTGCTGGCCTAGGCGTTAGCCATCCAGATAAACTGGCACACCGAACCGGTGAGACTTCAGCCAGCAGGCTGTTCTATATAAATGATTCATTGTTAAAAATCAAGTACTTACTAAGTCCTTGATTTACGAATCCTTTTGGCCCTGATCAGGTTGCCGATAGGTCAACCGCTTGCCAACCATGCCCATGATAGCCTTATCGGCCCGGTCCTGATCGTCAACGCCAAGCGCAACACGGTTGCTGTACCGAAAATCAAACTCCGCGAGATAGCGGTGCAGATGCTTCTCGGAACAGTGCTGATAGATGCCCTTCATGCCGCGCTTGAAAATGCTGTAGTAGCCTTCAACCGTGTTCGTGGTGATGACAGTAGTTTCGACAATCGGCTTGCCATCGGGGCGCTTTTTGCCGGTGACTTCGTTCCAGTAGCGGACGTATTCATCATTGCCGTGGTTCACCGCTTCATGGCTGGCGTACTCGCGGCCAACTTCCATGTAGTGGCGCGCTTCGTCCGTCATCAGGCCGCTTTCCCGGCGAATGTTGGTCCGCAGGATCGGCGCAATATCAGCAATCGACGTGCTGTCGATATGGAAGCTACGCGCGGAACCGCCGCGCTCGACTAGCGTCAAAACGATATTCTTGGTCGAGGTGCCGCCCTTCGCGGGCTGGCCAGCCAACCTGCCGATATACGTTTCATCCGCCTCTACGACCTTGCCAGAGCCGCCCATTGGGGCAAGCGAGCCGTCCCGCATTGCTTCACGAATGCGGTGCGCCAGGAACCACGCGCTTTTGTACTGGATTTCCAGAATGCGGTGCAGCTGGTGCGAGCTAATACCCTTTTTGCTCGAAGCAATTAGGTGAACCGCCTGCAAACACTTGTGCAGCGGGATGCGGCAATGCTCGAACACGGTGCCAACACGGACGGTGAACTGCTTCCGGCAAGCTCCCTCGTAGCACTTCCACAAGCCCAACCGGACCTTGGCATTCCGGGTCTGCGTCGCCTTGCCCTTAACGCCCTCCAGCCTGCCCGCGTGGTCAACGGTGCCGCAATGGGGGCAAACAACTCCGTCTTTCCAGAGCAATTTCTCCAGATGTCGGAAGGCCGCTTTTTCGTTGTGAAAGTAGGCTTTTGCGAGAATCGACATAATCACAGTCCAATGGCTGCACTGACTATCTCGATTATACCGCCGATTTTGGGTTTGTAAAGTACATAATCGCCCGAACCGCCACCTTTCCGCTACCCTCGGATGCGGAAAAGTGGGGCGGCATGGTCCAGCGGGTTTCTACCGTAGCCTTTGAGGGCATCGAGGCCCGCAGCGTCGACGTGCAGGTGCAGGTCGCGCCGGGGCTGCCCGCTTTCGCCATTGTCGGCCTGCCCGACAAGGCGGTGTCCGAGGCGCGCGAGCGGGTGCGCTCGGCGCTGATCGCTTCGGGGCTGGCGCTGCCCGCGCGCCGCATCACCGTCAATCTCGCGCCCGCCGACCTGCCCAAGGAAGGCAGCCATTACGACCTGCCGATCGCGCTCGGGCTGATGGCCGCCATCGGCGCGATTCCGCCGGACGCGCTTTCAGGCTTCACCGTGCTCGGCGAATTGGGCCTCGACGGATCGATCGCCCCGGTGGCGGGCGTGCTGCCCGCGGCGATCGGCGCCAATGGGCGCGACGAAGGCCTGATCTGCCCGGCTCAATGCGGCGCCGAAGCGGCCTGGGCGAGCCCGGACATCCAGATCGTGGCGGCGAATTCGCTGATCCAGATCGCCAACCATTTCAGGGGCACGCAGGTGCTGTCGCGCCCGCAGCCGAAGGTGCACGCGCCGGAGGCGAACCTGCTCGACCTGCGCGACATCAAGGGCCAGGAGAGCGCCAAGCGCGCGCTCGAGATCGCGGCGGCCGGCGGGCATCATTTGCTGATGATCGGCGCGCCCGGCGCGGGCAAATCGATGCTGGCGGCACGGCTGCCCTCGATCCTGCCGCCGCTGTCGCCGTCCGAGCTGCTCGAAGTCTCCATGATCGCTTCCGTCGCCGGCGAAATCCGCGACGGCGCGCTGACAGCGCGGCGGCCATTCCGCAGCCCGCATCATTCCGCCAGCATGGCGGCGCTGACCGGCGGCGGCATGCGCGCCAAACCCGGCGAGATCTCGCTGGCGCATCAGGGCGTGCTGTTCCTCGACGAACTGCCGGAGTTCGACGCCCGCGTGCTGGACTCGCTGCGCCAGCCGCTGGAGAACGGCGAGGTCTCGGTGTCCCGCGCCAATCATCGCGTCACCTATCCGGCGCGCTTCATGCTGGTCGCCGCCATGAACCCGTGCCGTTGCGGCCACGCCTATGAGCCCGGCTATTCCTGCAAGCGCGGCCGCATCGACCGCTGCACCTCCGATTATCAGGCGCGCATTTCGGGGCCGCTGATGGATCGCATCGACCTGCGCATCGAAGTCCCCGCGGTGACCGCCGCCGACCTGATCCTGCCGCCGCCGGCCGAAGGCTCGGCCGAAGTCGCCGCACGCGTCGCGGCGGCGCGCGACATCCAGCTCGCGCGTTACGCCGCCGCCGGATTGCCGCAGGTCCGCACCAATGCGGAAGCGCCGGCCTCGGTGCTGGAAGAGATAGCGCAGCCGGATGCGCAAGGAACAAAACTGCTGCGCGATGCGTCGGAGAC